>CALQHT020000055.1 GCA_943330455.2 Nitrosovibrio sp. Nv4
CGTGCTGAGCTGTGCACGTTCTTCATCGCTGAGCTTCACGACGTACTTCTTTACAGAACTTTGTTTCGCGGTCACGACTCATCTCCGCATTCTTCCGGGAGGAGCGAGTCCGAAATTCACGACAAAATCAATGACGGGGGGCACTAGCATTGTGCGATGGGCTGAGGACGGGACCGATGGATCGCGCCGACCGGCCTGGACATCCGACCGATCCGGCCGGATGTCCGTGATCCCGTCAGATGACGCGGAAATTGCCGAACTGCCAGGGGCAGGTCGCGTCGACCTCCTCCGCGAAGAGTACGCCCCGGTCCACCAGTGGCGTCCAGTCGGAGAATTCCCCCACGACGTCCCCCAGATAGGGGCCGGCCACTTCCAACACGCGGGCATGGTCGAGATGGTCGGCTTCCACCACGCCGGCGGTCGGGGTCTCGATCGCCCAGACCATGCCGCCCAGCACCGCGGCCGTGACCTGCAGGGACGTCGCGTTGTTGTGAGGCGCCAGTCGACGTGCCGCCTCGATCGACAGGCGGGAGCCGAACCAGTAGGCGCCCCGCTCATGCCCCATCAGCAGCACGCCCAGCTCGTCGATGCCGCGCGTGATCTCCTGCATCATCAGGCGCTGTTTCGGCTGCATCCGCCAGTTCTTGCCTGCCAGCTCGTGCAGCGACAGCACCGCGTCGTCGCACGGGTGGTAGGCATAATGCACGGTCGGGCGATAACGGACGGTGCCATCCTCGGCCTGTGTGTAGTAGTCCGCGATCGAGATCGACTCGTTATGCGTGATCAGGAAGCCATGGAACGGGCCTTCCAACGGAGTCCATGTGCGCACCCGCGTCGCGGCGCCGCGACGGTTCAGATAGATCGCCGCGTCGCAGCCGAACTCGTGGTGGTGGCCGTCGGCGGGCAGCGTCTTCTCATGCGTGCCCCAGCCCAGTTCGGCGGGTTGGTTGCCCTCTCCCACGAAGCCGTCGATCGACCAGGTGTTCACGAACTCGCCCGGCGTCTTCGCGACATCCGCGGTCTGCGTGTCCCTCTCGGCGATGTGGATGACCTTGACGCCAAGGTCATGCGCCAGCGCCGCCCAACCCTCGCGCGTGGCAGGAGTCGCAACCGGTCGGCCCGTTTCGGCGGCGATGTTCAGCAGCGCCTGCTTGACGAAATGCGACACCAGGCCCGGGTTGGCCCCGTGCGTCATGACGGCGGTCGGATCGCCCTTGCCCGGACGCGCCAGGGCCAGCGCGCTCTCGCGCAACGCGTAGTTGCTGCGTGCGGAGGCCGACAGCGATGGATCGGTGTAGCCGCCCGCCCAGGGTTCGACGCAGGTGTCGAGGTAGAGCGCGCCCAACTCGCGGCACAGCGCCACCAGCGCGACCGACGACACATCGACCGACAGGTTCAGCAGGAAGTCGCCGCGCCCGAGTTCGCAACCCAGCACGTCGCGGTAATTGTCCCGCGTGATGGGCAGGCAGGTGAAGCGGACACCATGGGCGGCGGCGACCTGGGCCCCACGGTTGTCGGCGGCGATGATCTGGATCCGATCCCGCGGCATCTCGATATGGCGCAGGATCAGCGGCAGGACTCCCTGGCCGATGCTGCCGAAGCCAAGCATCACCAGGCGGCCGCGAAACACGGCGTGTTTCACCATCGTCTTGTCTCCTTGGTTGTATCGAACGGTGCGGCCGGTCAGGCGGCGAGCGCGTATTGCCGATCGTCGCCGACTTCGGTGCTCAGAGGCTGATCGGTGACCTCGGCGATGCGGGCGCGGTCGAACCCGTTGAAGCCAGTACGCAGGCAGGCTCCATACGCCCCCAACTGGCCGATCTCGATCCAGTCGCCCTCGGCGATGTCCTCGGGCAGGTGGAACGGTCCGCGCATCACATCGGCGCTGTCGCAGGTCGGGCCGAAGAAGCCGAACCCGCACAGCTTCACGTCGGATGGTCCGGCATCAGGACGGATCATGCGCACGGGATAGCGGAATCCCAGCGCGCCAGCGTCCGCCAGGCTGCCATACACGCCATCGTTGACGTACAGCATGTTGCCACGACGTGCCTGAACCTGCACGACAACCGATCCCCCTCCGGCCACCAGCGCTCGGCCGGGCTCCGCCCACAGGCGCGCGTTCGGCAGGTCCAGGCGGTCGAACCCGTCTTCGATCTCGGCCATGAAGGCACCGAGATGCACCGGCTCCATGTCCGGATAGGCGACCGGAAAGCCGCCGCCGACATCGACGATCTCGATGGGCACGCCGGCCATGGCGACGACCTCTCCGACCAGCGCCAACGCCCGCCGCCACGCAAGCGGATCCAGGCATTGCGACCCAACATGGAACGCCAGGCCCAGGCGAGCGGCATGGGGGCGGGCGGCGCGCAGCAGGTCGGCCGCGGCCTCGGCCTCGGCGCCGAACTTGCCGGACAGATCCAGGACGGCACCGCCCTTGGGCAGCGCCAGGCGAACGACCAGACCCAGGTCCTCGGTCGTGCCGTCAGGGGTCGTGCAGGCCAGGATCTTGGCCAGTTCAGCATCGCTGTCGAACACGAAGTCGCGCACGCCATGCCGCGTCCAGGCGTCACGGATCGCGCCGCGCGCCTTGATCGGGTGCATGAAGTGAATGCCCGCGTCCGGGAACATGGTCCGCACCAGACCGACCTCGGCGGGCGAGGCACAGTCGAAGTGACGCACGCCACCCGCCCACAGGGCGCGCAGCACGGACGGATCGGGGTTGCACTTCACGGCATAAAGGACGTCGCCGGGGAATGCCTCCACGAAGGTCGCGGCGGTGGCCGACAGGGTCGCCGGACGGATGCAATGGATCGGCTCCTCCGGCCGATCTTCGGCAACCAGGGCATCGACCGTGCGCAACGCTTCGGCAACGGGCGCAACCATGGCCAGGTCGCGGACGCGACGGCGGAGGGGAGAAACGGCGGAACGGACACGCAGGTTCGACATCGCGGTATTCCTGAACACAGCAAGCGGTCACAACCCGAGCGGGTGCGACCGTTGGACCATGGGAACGGATAGACACAGCCGTCGGAGGCGTGACACGCACTCCGGCGGGTGGATCAAGCGATGCGCGTACTTCGCGTCGCCGCGATCATATCAGCCAACATAGGCAGCTCCCTAACGACCCCGGCACGATGGCCGGACTGACGAAAAGGACGCTTACGTCGTTGCTGTGCCCCATAAGGGCTCGCGGCACGTGCGGGCGTCGGTGAACGCCTTGGTCAACCGGACCAAAGCGGAGGAATACTCTATGAGAAAACAGCCCCGCGGCGCAACGCAAATTGTCGGTCTGAGGTAGAACCTCAGCGCATGGCTGTCGCCGGTCGAGCGTTTACCAGCGCCAAATACTCCCAGACCACCGTTGCGGCGGCCAGCGCGGTGATCTCGGCGGTGTCGTAGGCCGGCGCGACTTCGACCACATCCATGCCGGTGAAGCGGGTGCCGACCAGCCCGCGCAGGATCGCCTGTGCCTGCCAACTGGCCAATCCCCCGATTTCCGGCGTGCCGGTGCCGGGGGCGAAGGCCGGGTCCAGCGCGTCGATGTCGAAGCTGAGATAGGCTTGTGCCTCGCCCACCACGGCGCGGACGCGATCCGCCACGGCGGCGGGACCCATCGCATGGACATCCAGCGCGGACAGGATCGTCACGCCCTGGCCAAGGGTCCAATCCCAGACATCGCGTTGCACCGGGGAGCGGATGCCGATCTGGATCATCCGTGTCGGATCGACCAGGCCCTCCTTGATCGCATGGTAGAAGACCGATCCATGCGCATAGGCCTGCCCGAAATTGTCGGCCCAGGTGTCGACATGCGCGTCGAAATGCACCAGGGCGAGCGGCACGCCGATCCGCCGCCGCAGCGCGCGCAGCAGCGGCAGGGTGATCCCATGCTCCCCGCCCAGGCACAGCAGATGCGCCAGACCCTCCGCCTGCGACTCGATGCGTGCCAGAGACCCGGGAATGTCGCCGAGGGCGAGCGCGAAATCGCCGATATCCGCCAGGTCCAGGTCGAGGGGATCGACCCAGAATCCGGGATGTGCCCCATCGACCAGCATCCGGCTGGCTCGTCGGATCGCCGCCGGCCCCTCTCGCGTCCCCGAGCGGTTCGTGGTGCCGATGTCCAGCGGCACACCGGCAATGGCGAATGCCGCGGACCGATCGGATCGGCTAACCCCCAGAAAGCTTGCCGGGATTGCATAGGTTGGGGTTCCGGCCATTGCAGGCTCCTGGCTTCAGGGGGAGGCGTTACGTCGAAAATCGACGGAACTCGACAACTTGCGGACTTGTCGAGTGCCGCCGAGCTATGGTTATCTTCGCACATGCAACATACAGCCTCCGACATCGTCGATCGCCTGCGTTCGGAACTTACGCCGTTGCGCGGCCTATGGAACAGCATCGCCTCAGATCTTGCGGCCATGGGGGTAACATGCCTCGCGGATCTGCGTGGCCGGTCCGCCGACAGGCTCGTGCGGGAGTATTGTGGATTGGTCGATCGCCCGGTCGACCCGATGCTGCAACCCTGCTTCGTTTCCATCGTCCAGTTTGCCGAAACGGGCGTGGCGCGACCCTGGTGGCACATCATGCGGGCCGATGCCGTGCGGGACCGTGAATCTGTCCTCTGCCGGTTGGCCACCGCCTGATCCAGTCCTGAGGACGGGTTCTGTGGGATCAGGCCGTCTCGATGGCCGACAGGGCGGTCGTGGGCGTGTTCGCATCAGTGCCGAGGATCGCATAAGCGATCTTATCGCCCGTCGGCAGGCCGCGATTTGTGGCATCGACGAAGGCGACCGTCTCTCCATTGGTCGTGTTTCCATCGAGCGAACATCCCGGCGGCAGGACACGACCCCGATCCAATCGCGGCCAACGTCGTGCTCGCCAGTGACATTCTGGCGGAGCACACGGGATGGCGGCTCGCGAGGGCGCGCCTATCGGCCCGGGGCTTATCGGACGCGTTCCTGGCATGCGGCCGAGCGCGCGGGTTACCCAGGAGCGGGGATCGGTCAGAACTCCAGCAGGTGATCGCGCAGCATCGTGTGGGCGTAGTTCTTGCGCACGACACCCAGCTTCTGTAGTGCCGGTACGAGCCCGTCGGCGATTTCCATGATGTAGCGGCGGGTGAATTCCGGGTCGGTGATCAGAAATCCGTCGCCGCCAACATCATCGATGATTTCCGACATCTGGCGCGCGACCGAGTCGGGCGTGCCGACCAGGTCGGCGTCGCTGATCGAGCGTCCGGCCTCGACGATCTGGCGTGGCGTGCGGCCGACAAACCCGGCGGCCACGGTCTGGTGTCCATTGGTCGTCAGGGCCGGCAGCGGCTCGTCGAGATCGAACTGCGAGAAATCGATGCCGGTCAGGCGCGACATATTCGCCAGGTAGAAGTCCATATGCGTCTTGGCTTCCTGGACTCTCCCCTGTTTGCGAGCCACCGCCGCTTCCTTGTATTCGTCGACGATCGGCGCGATCAGGACAGTACCTTGATGTGATCCGGATTGCGGCCGAAACCGGCGGCCTGGGCGCGGATGTCGTCGCGGAACGCTTTCATCGCGGCGACGCTGCCGGCCGAGGCGATGATCGTTTCGGCCCAGCGCGCGGCGAAGGTCCGGCCTCGGGCGGAACCGCCGGCCTGGCAGATGACGGGATGGCCCTGCGGCGAACGCGGTGCGGAGAGCGGTCCGCGCGAGCGGAAATACCTCCCCTCGAAGTGAACCGGGTGGACCTTGGTGGGATCGGCGAAGATTTCCTGCTCCTGGTCGATGACCATCGCGTCAGCTTCCCAGGAATCCCACAATTTCTGCACCACTTCGACGTATTCGTCCGCCATGTCATAGCGCTGGTCGTGCGGAAACTGCCGTTCGTGCCCGAAATTCTGCGCTCCGCCGTCATTGCTGCCGGTCACCAGGTTCCAGCCGGACCGGCCGTCGCTGACATGATCCAAGGTATTGGTCAGGCGGGCCAGCAGGAACGGATTGTATTCGGTGGTCGAAAGGGTGGTCACGATGCCGATCTTGGACGTCGCCTGGATCATGAACGGTGCCAGCACCGACGGATCGAGTTTCGGTGAATCGACCGCATAGCGCAGATAGGTTTCGTGCGAGTTCTTATACGTGTACGGAATATTGCACGAATCTTCGATCATCACGTAGTCGAAGGCGGCGCGTTCCAGGTTCTGGGCCAGGGACACCAGCAGATCGGGTTTGACCCAGTTTGCCGCGTTGGGACCACCCCATTGATTGCGCCACCCCTTGGGGCCGTATCCCTTCGAGATGAACCACGCAAGATGAAAGGGCTTTCTGGACACCTGTCATGACTCCTTGTCTGTCGCGTCAATGGTCGTGGGTTACGGTGCAACGGTGATCTGGGTCAGGTCCTGATACTCAAGCATCCCCTCACTTCCCGGCTGAATCCGCCACGTAACAAAGACATCAAGAAAGGTCCCGTGGCTTTCTGAAAAGAATCGGGCCGGACAGGCTCAGATTTGTATTCTTTCGTTTGTCACATCGCAGTTGCCATAAGCCGACGAACAGCGAGTCTCCCCGCATGTATCACGATTCGCGGGGCTAACGATGAAACTCAACCAGACCCTTGGCTTCCAGGATGTGCACCGTTTCCTGGACGGTCTGTTCGACGGCGATCTGCATGCCAAGCGCGTGCTGTCCCTGGCCAACGCCACCCTCGGCGTCATCAAGACAGCGGCCCTGGCGGTCCATACCATCGGTCAGGGACTGGCGCTGGCCCGCGGCCTGGTCACCAAGCATGCCATCAAGCAGGTGGACCGCCTGCTGTCCAACGAGGGCCTCGACGTCGATGCCGCCCTGCGCCATTGGGTCCCTTACGTCGTGGGCCCTCGTCGCAGCATCAAGGTCGCCATGGACTGGACCGACTTCGCGGCGGACGGGCAGACCACCATTATGCTGTCGCTGATCACCCGCCATGGCCGAGCGACCCCGCTGGTATGGCTCACGGTGGAGACGGCCAGCCTCAAGAACCATCGTAACGAGTATGAGTATCAGGTCCTGGTCCGGCTGGCGGACGCCCTGCCGGCGGACACCAAGGTGTGCATTGTGGCCGATCGCGGCTTGGCGATCAGAAGCTCTACCGCGTGCTGAGTGAGGAACTGAAATTCGATTATGTGATCCGCTTTCGCGGCAACATCACGGTGACCGCGGCGGACGGTGAGGCGCGCCCCGCGGCCGACTGGGTCGGGCCTGGCGGGCGGGCGTGTCTGCTGCGCGGCGCCCTGGTGACGGCTGAACGCTATCAGGTTGGCGCCGTGCTGTGCGTACGGGACAAGGACATGAAGCAGGCGTGGTGCCTGGCCACCAACCTCACCGATGCCACCGCAAGTTCCCTGAAGCGTTTGTATGGCAAGCGCTGGGGCATCGAATGCGGCTTTCGCGACACCAAGGACCCGCGCTTCGGCATGGGGATGGGATCGATCCGAGTCAGTACGCCGGGGCGGCGCGACCGTTTGTGGCTGTTGAATGCGCTCGCCATTGCGCTGCTCACATTGCTTGGGGCCGCTGGCGAGGCGCTTGGATATGATCGCCAGCTCAAGTCTAACACCACCAAACGGCGCACCCATTCGCTGTTCCGCCAGGGCTGCATGCTTTATGACCTGATCCCAACGATGCCGGACCAGCGGCTGATCCCATTGATAGAGACGTTCGCCGCCATGCTCGCGGAACAACCCGTGTTTGCCGATACTTTCGGTGCAATTTGAAATGAGGGGAGTCGTGAGGAGGAACGCGGTCCAGGGTGCGTAGGGTTCTTTCAGATGCACATGCACCCGATGCGGCCCGTCGGTCACCACATGCGACAGTCGCAGGAAGATCGGCATGCGGGTGGCCTTGTTGGCCGGGTTCAGCATGTATTCGAAACTGTATTTGACGTCCTCCGACGTCATCGGCGTCCCGTCCTGGAACAGCACGTCGTCGCGCAGGTCGAATGTATAGACGAGACTGTCCTTGGAGATCTCCGGCAATGCCTTGGCGAGTTGCGGTCGCAAGGTGCCGTCGATGTCGAATTCCACCAGATTGTCGTAGATGGTCTGGCTGAGGATCTGGGTGTCATGGCTCGACATATTGATCGGGTCGCATGTCACCGGATTGTTCGACAACGCAACCGTCAGGGTGCCGCTTTCGTCGGCCCGCGCGGTGCGGATCCAGGCGGACGACAGGACCGAGGCAGCGCCGGCGCGAAGCGTGTTGCGACGTGTCAGGACATGGGTCATGCGGCGGCTCCAAGCGCGTGGGGGATCGTGATGGGGCCGGACCGGCCGTGTTTGGCGGATGGGATGACGGGCTCGGTCCGCCCTCGGGCGGCGGCGTCTTGGCAATCGGCAGCGAACAGACCACCCTCCTGTGACAAGTGAGGCTGGACGGATCGCTCCCGCACGCCGTGGTTCGGCGAGGTTTCTGGACGCGGCAACCCCGCGTCGCGGCCAGTGGCCGGAGAATGACCCGGCCTTGCGGCGGAGTCGGCATGGTTCTCGCAATGCTCGTGCCAACAAGCAGAGGAGTGCAGCACGTGACAGACATCTATACCGAACGCGGCTACGGCAGCCGGCCGATGGGCTTCGGCGCCAAGATCGGCGTCGTGGTCGTGGACTTCCAACGAGGATTCACCGATCCAGAATTCCCGATGGGCGGTGGGCCGATGGTGGATCTTGCCGTGCGGAACACGGTTCCGGTGATCGAGGCGGCCAAGCGCGCGGGTCTTCCCGTCATCGCCTGCGTGAACGGCTACGACCATCCTCGGGGCGCGCCGCATTGGAAGATCGCGCCGGTGTTCGATCTTCTGCGTGGTACTGGGTCAGTCGACCTCGATCCGCGCATCGCCGCGGCGGAACCGGACGTGGTCCTGATGAAATCGGCGCCTTCCATCTTCTTTGGCACGTCGGCGGCGTCGATCCTGACGCGGGAGCGTGTCGATACGGTGATCGTGACAGGCTGCATCACGTCCGGTTGCGTGCGGGCCAGTGTGATCGATGCGTTTTCCCTCGGTTTCCGTGTCATGGTCCCGCATGATTGCGTGGGCGATCACGATGAGGTCGCACACGCTCAAAACCTGAAGGATGTAGAACGGCGCTATGCCGATGTGATCGACGGCGCGACCGCGATCGACGCGATCGAACGCTGGCGCCAGGCGAACGACAAAGCCTGATCCCGCGTGACGGAGCGGGTGCGGGTCGGTCGGACCCCGCCGCGACGGCGGGCTCTTTGACGTGCATGCAAAGGGCTGGAACGGGGCTTCGGTGGATCCATGATGTCAGGTCGTGGGCTGGGTCGCGAAAAAAGGCGGGCCGGTTCAAGGAGCGCCCCTTGTCTGGCCCATAGACCAAAACGTAGGCAGAAACCGCTATACCGTCGGATCGACGGCACGGTGATGTGGCCAGCGGCTATTCCCAAAATGAACTCTGAATGATCATAATATGCCTAATTATCAACCATAATGACAGAAATCCGACAACATCCTTGCTGACCTCACAAAATGTGGTGATAAAACGAACATATGCATCGGATTACGTCATAGAACCGGAAATTGACTAATTGTTGGACAAACGTCGTGCGGCCGCACCCCGAACGGTCCGCGCCCTATCTCCTGCTGTTCGGTGGCTCCCCGCGAATCCGTGCGTGACGGGCAAGCGGCGGGAAACCTGCGGGCCGTCGGTCCCATCCAACCGCGGCCATGTCCGACCGAATGGACCATGCGCCGGTCGTCAGGCTCCGAACCGATCCCGGTGCTCCCTGATAGGGCCGACCGAGGGATCGTGCAGATCCGCAACAGATTCGGCCAGCGGCGATGGGCAGCGCACGCCGGATCACCATAAAGAAGAGGCCGGTCCATAGGTCCGAAATGGGAACCCCACGCCGGTGCGTCAGGCGGAAAATCCCACGGTGTTCGGCAAACCGGGTCAGTAACATGCTTCTCACCGCCTCCCAACCCAGGATGTCATCGCGAGCGCCACACCAATGGCACGTAGCTTGCGTAACCCGCCCATGAACCGGTGAACCGCGGCGCTTCATGCCGCGTGGATTGCCGGGCAATCAGGGGAAGGAGCGCCCGCAAACCATCGCCGTGAGACACCCGCCACGAGCGCGGGTGCGTCACGTGTAAAGGAAGGCGGAGACGTGATGACGCGCTATGCCTTGCGTCGTATCAGGGTGGTCCTTGGGACCCTTGGTCGCGACGCCGGCGGTCGTGTTCGGCGCGGCGCATGCGCCGGCGTCCAATACAGACTTCCTTATACTGCGCCAGGATTTTGCATCGGGGACTCCCGCTGCCCTAGAATACTGCTTCGGACTGTATATTTGTTGCCCCGTGCAATACCGGCGTCGATCCGGCGCCTTCCCGCAAGACGATATGGGCCGCTCGACAGCTTCACAGGGCGGGCCGCGCCGAAGCTCCGGGGCGCGGTCGGTACCGTTGTAACGAACCATCCCGGCCACCGCCTCAGCGCCATTCGTTCCGTCCCCCATCACCGCCTGCCAGGGATATCCCGCCATGCTGACCCGTCGCCACCTGCTTGCCGCCCCCGTCGCGACCGCGCTGACCGCGAGCAGCGCCCGATCGTCGCTGGCCCGAGGTTCCGACAAGGTCCTCAAGTTTGTTCCGGCCGCAGCCTATTCCTCTCCCGATCCGATCTGGACGACCGCGATCGTGGTGAACATCCATGCCCTGATGGTGTGGGACACCCCTTACGGTGTCGATATTAACCTGACGCCCAAGCCGCAGATGTGCAGCGGGCACGACGTCAGCAGCGACGGCCTGACCTGGACCTTCACACTGCGCGACGGGTTGCTGTTTCATGATGGGGAGCCCGTACTGGCCCGCGATGTCGTTGCCTCGATCAATCGCTGGGGACAACGCGACACCTTCGGGCAGCGCCTGCTGGCCATCGCGGCTGGGATCGATGCCGCCGACGACCGGCGCTTCCGCATTCGCCTGACCGAACCCTTCCCGCACATGCTGTATGCCTTGGGGGCGCAGGGCTGCTACATCATGCCGGAGCGTATGGCGCTGACCCCCGCCAACCAGCCGATCAAGGAATATATCGGTAGCGGCCCATTCCGTTTCGTTACCGATGAATGGGTGTCCGGCGTACGCATGATCTATGCCCGCAACAACCGCTACCAGCCACGCCAGGAACCGCCCGACAATTTAGCCGGCGGCAAGATGGTGCATTTCGACCGCGTCGAATGGTCGATCCAGCCGGACCCGGGCACCGCGGCCTCGGCGCTGCTGTCGGGCGAAGTCGATTGGATCGACCAGCCGCTGTTCGATTTACTGCCGATGCTGAAAGCCACGTCGCAGGTGAAGGTCGACGAGGCCGACCCGTTCGGCTTGATCGGCACCATCATCCTGAACCATACCCAGCCGCCCTTCGACAACAAGAAATTGCGTCAGGCGCTGCTGCTGGCGATCGACCAGCAGGATTACGTCGCCGCCGTGCTGGGGGAGCAGGCAGGATATGCCAGGCTGCCGGTCGGCTATTTCACCGCCGGGTCCCCGCTGGCCAATGATGCGGGGATGCAGGCGTTGACCGGCCCGCGCGATATTGCCAAGGCGAAACGCCTGGTCAGTGAGAGCGGCTACAAGGGCGAGCCGATCCTGCTGATGTCGCCATCCGATCAACCGCAGATGCACGCCATGGCCGCGGTGACTGACAGCATCTTCAAGCAACTCGGTCTGAATGTGCAACTTGTGGCTGTCGATTGGGGCACTCTGCTGACTCGCCGGTCCGTCACCAAACCGGCGAGCGAAGGTGGCTGGAATGCGTTCAATACACGAATCAACGGGTTGGGTGGAGCCAATCCGACCAGCGTGCAGTTGCGCGGCAATGGCGCCAAGGCCTGGTTCGGATGGCCAACGGTGCCGGAGGTGGAGCGTCTGCGGGAAGCCTGGTTCCGCGCGCCAACCTTGACGGAGCAGCAACGGATCGCCCGCGAACTTCAAATCGCCGCGTTCGAAGCCGTGCCATATATTCCGCTGGGGCAATGGTCGCAGCCGACGGCCTTCCGCTCCGATCTGACTGGGTTCGTGAAGGCGCAGTCGCATGTGTTTTGGGGGGTGCGGCGGGCCTGAGCCACACCCCCGATTAGGGCTACGAGACCGCCGCGAGGGGGGCGGCGGCGGGTGCCTGTATATGCCGTCTGCACTGCATCAACGGTTGGATGCGAGTGCCGAAAGCGTCCATGCCCAACAGGAAATCGTCGAATGTCAGCATGATCCCTTTGACGCCGGGCATTGTCGCGACCTCGTCCAGCATTGCGGCGACCTTCGCATAGGACCCGACCAAGGTGCCCATGTTGAAATTGATCGGCGATGGGGATCGTTGGATCGCCGCGGCCATGGAAGTTTCCGAGGTCGCCGTATCCTCCGCGGCTTTGCCGAGAAGATGAGCCAGGGCGTCCTTGTCGGCGCCTTCGTTGTAGCGGTCCCAGGTTCGCATCGCTTCCGCATCGGTTTCGGCGGCGATGATCATGTAAAGCATGTAACTGCCGACGTCGCGGCCGGCCCGTTCGGCATGCGCCAGCATCCGGGCCGGAACACCCGCGGCGAGCGTCGGCTCGTTCACACCCTCGCCGAGCGCGAAGTTGAAGTCGCAGTAACGCGCGGCGAACTCCATACCGCGGTCGCTCTGGCCGGCGGACACGAGTTTGATCGGGGTCTTTGGCCGTGGGCTAAGTTTGCAGGCGTCCATGGTGAAGTATTCACCCTTCAGGTCGGACTGGCCCGTGGTCCATAGATCGTGGAGGATTTGTACATACTCGGTGCTGTAATCGTAGCGTTTGGCAAAATGTTCATCGCCGGGCCAAAGTCCCATCTGCGAATATTCGATCTTATGCCACCCGGAAACGATATTGACGCCGAACCGGCCGCCGGAAATATCGGCAATCGTGCTGGTCATGCGTGCGACAATTGCCGGGGGAATCGTCAGGACCGCCGTAGATGCATAAAGTCTGATCCGTGTCGTCACGGCGGCGAGGCCGGCCATCAGGGTAAAGCTCTCCAGGCCGTGGTCCCAGAACTCGGTCTTCCCCCCGAAACCATGCAACTTGATCATCGACAGCGCGAAATCCAGTCCATAATTCTCCGCTCGGCGGACCACCTCCTGGTTCAGTGCGAAGCTGGGCATGTATTGGGGCGAAGCCGCGGAGATGATCCAGCCGTTGTTGTTGATGGGGATGAAGACGCCGATATCCATCTCTGTGCTCCGTGCGGTTACTGGTCCTACGCGGCCAGCTCGGTCGGAAGCAATGCATGGTGCGTGCCAGAGGGTCGCTGGTTCGGAGAAGCTGGCCCGCGAGATGCGGTTTTCAGCGGTCCCCGCACATCGGCCATGGCCACCCAAGTGCATTTGCCTTTCAAGCCGTTTTGGGCCTTCATCAGACTAACGCGAAACGTCTAACACGGAGCCCATCCGATGCGCTACGGCTTCTACCTCCCCACCCGCGGCCCCACCGCCACGCGCGAGGGCGTCCTCGCTTTGGCACGCGAGGGGGAACGGCTGGGACTGCATTCCGCCATGATCGCCGACCACATCGTCTTTCCGGTCGAAAGCGAGTCCGCCTATCCCTACACGGTCGACCGCAAACATCCCGGTGGCGGCGATGCACTGGAAACCTTCTCGATCCTTGGCGTAGTCGCGGGCGCGACGGAGAAACTGCGCCTCGTTACGTCCGTGCTGGTGCTGCCCTATCGCAACCCGGTGCTGACGGCGAAAATGGTTGCATCATTGGATGTTCTTTCCGGCGGTCGCGTCACCTTGGGTGTCGGTGTGGGCTGGCTGAAGGAGGAGTTCGAGGCCCTGGACAGCCCGGATTTCACCAAACGCGGTGCCGTGACGGACGAATGGATCGCGATCTTCAAGCAACTCTGGAGCCAGTCGCCCGCCAGTTTCGCGGGCGAATTCTACAGCTACTCCAATATCCGCAGCGAACCCTTCCCATTGCAGAAGCCGCACCCGCCCATCTGGGTCGGCGGCCACTCGCGCGCCGCATTGCGTCGGACCGCGCGCCATGGGCAAGGCTGGCATCCGGTCGGCGCCATCGCCGCCTCGCCGCTGCCGCCGCAGGAGATGCGCGCGCATATGGACACGTTGAAACGGATGATGGACGGGGAAGGCCGGGACTTCGCCAGCCTGACGATTTCCTACAAGGCACCGCTCTATGATACCGGAATCCCCGATCGCGACGGCACAAGGCGCAGCTTCTCCGGCAGCGCGGAGGACATTGCCGGCGACATTCGCAGCTTTGCAGCCATCGGGGTGCACGAGTTGATCTTCGACTTCCGGGGTGAATCGATCGCTGAAAGCATCGAACGCCTGCAACGCTTCGCTGCCGAGGTCATGCCGCTGGTGGGTGACTGATACCAACCGGCGACACCATCGATCGATAGCGTCCTCTCACCTCATCGTCATTGGCGGACTTGATCCGGCAACCCGCCCCCGCCGTTGAAGCGCAGGTTGCCGGGTCAAGTTCGGCGATGACGGAGGGGGAGGGCGTGCATCGGTCGACGTCAAGACAGTCGGCATGACTTCCGCGGCCGCCGATCCGGTCGTTACGCAGCGCGTCGCGGAGCCGGAAAAGGCGGCGGCCTGATCCGACCGCCGAGCGCGCAGGCCTATGTCGCGTGCGGCCAGGAGAACCGGATGCTGCCGTCGCGCAGACCTTGCAAAACGACCTCGATCCCGCCGGACTTGATCATCCACTCCAACCGGTAGTCGCGATATTGCCGCACCTTCGCGCCTGAGCGGAAGGCTTCGACCGTCGCCGGCATGCGCGCCGCGCCGGCGGCATATTCGGCGAAGGTCGTGACGATCGAAGGGCGTTGCAGCAGGCGCTGATACCAGGCGGCAAGGGCGCCGCCGTCGGGCGGTCCCATGCCGTTCAGTACGGATCGGTGCATCAACGGTGCGACCGCCACATCGGCCCAGCCAAACATATTGCCCCCGAACCAGTCCGCGCCGCCCAGCCGCTCGGCAAGCCAGCCGTGGATGGCCCGGGTCTGGTGAGAAGCGGCTGACCGCAATGTGTCGGCGAGGTCACCGGTGGCGCGGCCGAACGTCGTCACCTCCCCGAAACCCCAGGTGATGGCTTCATATTGGGTATCGCACATATCCTCCGTCATTCGCGCGGCCGCCCGCGCCGCCGGATCGTTAGGCAGCAACGGCGGGTCCGGCCATCGCTCCTCGATGTATTCAAGGATGATGGTGGAATCGAAAATCCGGGTCTCTCCGTCCACCAGAACCGGCACTTCGGCGCGCGGATTGTCGAGACCGAACGGTCCGTCGGTCTGCCCGGTGCCCAGGCTTTCGGGCAGCTCAACGTCGAAGGCGAGGGATTTTTCCCGCAGCGCGATCTTGATCTTCTGGGCATAGGGCGAACCCGGTGCTTCATAAAGCAGCATGGCGAAGGACCTTGCGTTGTGTCGGAACGTTCATACTCGATTGCCGTCTGATGCCAGGCGGCGGAAACAATGATCTACCGTTACTGCAACGCCGTCGGGGCGGTAGCGGGGCCGCAGATCAACTCAGCCACCGCTTGCGCCGCCGATAATGCTTTACGTCGCGGTAGCTTTTTTGCCCGGTCGCGGCGAGGCCCAGGTAGAATTCCTTCACGTCGTCGTTCTGGCGCAGGGAAGCGGCCGAACCATCCATCACGATGCGGCCGTTTTCCAGGATATAGCCGTATTGGGCATAGCGCAGCGCCATATTGGTATTCTGTTCCGCCAGCAGGATGGACATGCCTTCCTGTGCGTTCAGGCGCACGACGATCTCGAAAATCTCCTCGACCAGTTGCGGCGCCAGGCCCATCGACGGCTCGTCCAGCAGCAGCAGTTTCGGCCGGCTCATCAGCGCGCGCGCGATGGCGACCATTTGCTGTTCGCCGCCGGATGTCAGGCCGGCGGGCGATTTCCGGCGTTCCTTCAGGCGCGGGAAATATCCGTAGCACCGCTCCAGATCCGCCAGAGCGGCGGCGCGCCCGTCACGGCGGGAGAAGGCACCGGTCAGGATGTTTTCCTCCACCGTCAGATGCGCGAAGCAATGGCGGCCTTCCATGACCTGGATGATGCCCTGGCGCACCAGATCGGATGCGGTCAGCGTATCGATCCGCTGGCCAAATGCCGAGATGCTGCCCTTCGTCACCTCTCCCCGTTCTGACTTCAGCAGGTTGGAGATCGCTTTCAGGGTGGTGGATTTTCCGGCACCATTGGCACCCAGCAAGGCAACGATGCCCCCGTTCGGCACGTTCAGGCTGACGCCTTTCAGCACCAGGATGACGTGGTTGTAGATGACCTCGATATTGCTGACGGTCAGCAGCGCCGCCGCCGCCGCCGTTTCAGACGCAACCAGGACCATGGGCATCGCTCTCTTGCAAGTCTAGAGCATGATCACGCTGAGCGGAACGTCACAGCGTGTGAATCATGCGATCAAACAAAGAATTAGAGCGGTTTTCCGTTTCCGGTCAGGGTGAAACCGCTCTAAGGGGCGGGCATGGGAACGCCCGCCCCCTCGTGGTCCGGACCGCTCAGGATGCGCAGCCCGGGGTGATGTTCTTCTGCTTGGCATAGGCCGCAGCCGAGTCCTGTGCCTTGGCGCGCAGATAGGCCTGGTCGGCCACGATCGTGTCAGAAACGAAGCTCCATTTCTTGCCGTCCCATTGCTGCACCCGGGCGCTGTGGACGCCGGCGTGATCGTCGCAGGATACTTTCAGCGGCTGGGCCAGGCCCGCGAAACCGATCTGTTGCAGGCGCGCCGCGGTGAGGTCCAGATTTTCAAAGCCCCAGCGGACCTGCTCGCCGGTCATCGGCTTGTTGCCGAACTTGGCCATGGCGGTGCGGATGGCCTCGGCCACCTGCATCCCGTCGATCAGGCCGCGGTTGTAGAGGACTTCGCCGACTTCCTCTTTCTTGGCGGATCCCAGGTTCTTGTCATAGAGGTTCTTCATGATCTCCTGGTGCACCGGCGCGACCAGGCCGACCGGATGCAAGGCCAGCGCGTAATAGCCCTTGGCGCCGTCGCCCGCGGGGGTCACATCCGGTTCGGCGCCGGACCACCACACGCCATACATCTTGTCGCGCGGATAATTGACCGCCACGGCTTCCTTGATGGCGGCCGAGTTCATGACGCCCCAGCCCCACAGAAACACCCAGTCCGGCCGGTTCTGGCGGATCTGCAACCAGGTGGATTTCTGCTCGACCCCCGGATGCGTCACCGGCATGGCGTCGAAGGTGAAGCCATAGCGCTTGGACAGGTCTTCCAGGACCGCGATCGGTTCCTTGCCATAGGGCGAGTCATGATAGACCAGCGCCAGGCGTTTGCCCTTCAGGTTGGCCACGCCGCCCGCCTTGGCCGCGATATGCTGGACCAGGATTTCCGCCGCGTCCCAATATGTGCCGGTCAGCGGGAAATTCCAGGCGAAGACGCTGCCGACGATGGAGTCGGAACGCCCGTAGCCTTGGGTCAGCAGCGGGATCTTATCGCCCGGTGCCTTTTCGGTCAGCGCGAAGGTGATGCCGGTGGACAGCGGCGAGAACGCGGCTGCCCCGGTCGGCCCCTTGCCCTTCAGGCGCTCATAGCATTCCACGCCGCGATCGGTGGCGTAGCCGGTCTCGCATTCCTCATAGACGATCTTCACGCCGTTGATGCCGCCGTCGCGGGCGTTCAGCAGAGCAAAATAATCGGCCCGTCCGTTGGCGAAGGGCACGCCGTTGGGGGCATAGGCGCCGGTGCGATACACCAGACCGGGCACGAATTGCTCGTTCTGGGCGTTGGACGTCCCGGGGAAAGCCAGGGACGCACCCAGTAGCGCGGCTCCTGCCAATAGGCGTGCTGCCCATCCTGTCCGTTTCATCGTTTTCTCCCTGCGGTGCTGTGAGCTACCGTGTTTCAAACTAGGGCCTGTCGTCAATTGAGCCAACAACGGGCTGCGGCCATCAGGATCGCGGCAGGGATGTTTTGCACAAACGCCGATTGATCTGGATCAGTCGGCGCGATCGGGGAGTGTGCTACCGCAGCGGTCCAGCCTGCCTTGTGCTGGATCAAGATGCGATGCTTCGTCATGACCAGCCCCTAACCGCGACCCAGTATTGTCGCATTCTCGAACTGGTGCCCGCAATTGAGCTTTGTCCTGCACTTGTTGAATGGGGGTGCCGGCAACCTCGCCGCTTACCTGGCCGCCCATGTGCTGCTTTGCCTGCTGCCGGCGTTCTTTATCGCCGGCGCCATGGCGGCTCTGATCCCGAAAGCCAGCATCACCCGGTGGCTGGGGCGCACCAGCCCACGCCATGTGTCGTATCCGGCCGCCGCGGCCGCCGGCTCGCTGCTGGCGGTTTGCTCCTGCACGATCGTGCCGCTGTTCGCGGGCATCTACCGCAAGGGCGCCGGCATCGGACCCGCCATCACCTTCCTGTTCTTCGCGCCGGCCGGCAACATCATGGCACTGGCCTACACCGGCAGCATCCTGGGGGTGCAATTCGCGGTGGCCCGATTCGTCCTGTGCCTGGTGTTCGGAATTGGCATCGGCATGCTGATGGCTCTGCTGTTCTGGCGCGATGACGTCAGCCACGACGCCGAGACCGATGCGGTGTTTGCCGACAAGGCGAGCATCGGCACGCCCGCCATCTGTGTCCTGCTGTCGCTGATCGCCGTGCTGATCACCGGCACCCTAAAGCTGTGGCCGCTGACCGCCATCGTCGCCGTGGTAAACCTGCCGCTGCCCTGGGCCGAGGCGTGGCAGGCCACGCTGTTCGCATGGGTGCCGTTCGATGCGGCCAAAGGCGAGGAAGGTGTCAGCGTGCAGGGCTCGCTGCTGATCGCTCTGCTGGTGCTGATCGGCCTGACCGCTTACCAGGGCATGGAGAATATCGTCGAAGGCGCCAACCGCTGGACCTGGATTGCCCTCGGCCTGGCAGCCGCCACGTTGTTGGTGGCGGCATTGCGGTTCACGCCCCACACTGGCGGGCTGGAGGTCGCCTTCACGGGCCGGGTCTTCGCTGTCGGGCTCGCGCTCTGGGCCGGGCGCCACTTTGCCGAACGCCTGAACCCAGACGACTGGCGGAGCTGGCTGTGGGAGTCCTGGCGGTTCGTGAAGCAGATCTTCCTGTTGCTGGTGGCGGGCGTGTTTGCCGTCGGCGTCATCCGCCAGTTGATTCAACCCGAATGGATCGAGGCCCTGGCCGGCCGCAACAGCCTGCCTGCCAATGCCGTGGCGGTCGTTTTTGGCGTGTTCATGTACTTCCCAACATTGGTGGAAGTGCCGGTGGCGCGCATGTTTCTGGATCTCGGCATGCATCCGGGTCCGTTGTTGGCCTACCTGATGGCCGACCCGGAACTGAGCCTGCAAAGCATTCTGATGTTGGTGATGATCATCGGCCGGACCAAAACCTTTGCGTATGTGGGCTGGGTGGCTGTTTTCAGCACCGTCTCGGGCATGGTCTACGGTGCCTGGGTCGATGGCGTGGCCTTGTTGTGGCTGGCCTTGGGCATGGCCGTCGCTCTTGCCATGATCGCGGGCGCCCTGGCCTGGCTCCATCGCCGCCAGCACACCGCGATGCAACCGTCGTGACGACATAGAGGAGACGTCCGCCATGCTGACTGTCAAAATTCTGGGATCCGGCTGCGCCAACTGCAAGAAACTCGAAGCCGTGGCGCGCGCCGCGGCTGCCGGCGCCGGGTTGGAGGCCGACTTCGTCAAGGTTACCGACGTGAACGCGATCATGGAGTATGACCTGCTCTCCACACCTGGGCTGGTGATCAACGAAAAGCTGGTCAGCAGCGGCCGTATCCCGACCCAGGCCGAGGTCCAGCAATGGATGGCCGCCTGACCGGCGCTGCCGCGTTCGACGCTCGACAGGTATTCGGCGTCACGGCCTAATGCGGCAACGGCCACAGCCGCAGTTTCTCTTTGCCAAGTTGCCACAGGCGCGCGAAGCCGTGCGGCTCCACGATCAGGAAGAAGATGATCATGGCGCCGAAGATCATGGCTTCCAGATGTGAGCTCAATGCGGTCGAAATCGGCACACCGAGGGCGGCGGGGACTTGGTTGATCAGAATGGGCACCGCGAAGATGAAGGCCGCCCCCAGGAACGATCCCAGGATGGAGCCGACCCCGCCGATGATCACCATGAACAGCACCTGGAAGGACCGGTTGACGTCGAAGGTCAGCGGCTCCCACGCGCCCAGATGCATGAAACCCCACAGCGCGCCCGCCACTCCGCAATAGAAGGAGCTGACCGCGAAGGCGATCAGCTTGGTGCGCAGCAGGCGGATGCCGATGATCTCGGCGGCGATATCCATGTCCCGCACTGCCATCCAGGCGCGCCCGGTCGCCCCGCGCACCAGGTTTTTCGCGATCAACGCCATCACCACCACGATGGCCAGAGTGACCAGATAGCGCCGCATCGCGCTGTCCAGCGGCAGTCCGAACAGCAGCAATTCGGGCGCCGTCGCGTTGGTAGCGTAGTTGGTGAACCACTTGATGCGGATGAACACCCAGTCGATGAAGAACTGAGCCGCCAAGGTCGCCACCGCCAAATAAAACCCTTTGATCCGCAAGCTCGGCAGGCCGAACAGCACGCCGACCAGCGCTGAAATCCCTCCGGCCAGCGCGAACGCCACCAGCAGGTTCATCCCCGGCAGCCGCAGCACCAGATTATAGGCCGCGTAGGCGCCAACCGCCATGAAGGCGCCCGTCCCCAGGGAGACCTGTCCGCAATACCCGGTCAGCAGGTTCAACCCGATGGTTGCCAGCGCCAGGATCAGGAACGGGATCAGAATGCCGGTATAAACATATTGGGTGGCGACCAGCGGCACGACGAGAAAGGCCACCAGCAGGATGGCCATGATGGCGATCCGGTCCAGCAGGATCGGGAAGATCGCCTGATCGGCCGCATAGCTGGTCTTGAACTGGCCGTTCTCGCGATAGAACATCGGCCTAGACCCGCTCTATCACGCGGTCGCCGAACAGCCCCTGGGGGCGGAACAGCAACACCACCAGGACCAGCATGTAGGCGAACCAGTTCTCGATCCCGCCTCCCACGATGGGGCCGAAATACACTTCCGACAGTTTCTCCCCCATGCCGATCAGCAGCCCGCCGATGATGGCGCCCGGCACCGAGGTGAAGCCACCCAGGATCAGCACCGGCAATGCCTTCAGCGCCACCAGGGCAATGGAAAACTGCACCCCCAGCTTGGCGCCCCAGACCATGCCCGCGACCAGGGCAACGATGCCGGCGGCGGACCAGACGATCAGCCAGATATAGTCCAGCGGCACCCCGATGGACTGCGCCGCCTGGTGGTCATCGGCGACCGCTCGCAAGGCCAGCCCCACTTTCGTCTTCTGGAAGAACAGCGCGAGCCCCAGGACCAGTGCGCTCGCCACCACGGCGGCGAACACGTCCAGCTTGTCCACCAGCAAGCCACCGTCGAAGATCGACTCCAGGATGAAACTCGGCTCCTTCGGGATGCCCAGGTCCAGGGTGTAAATGTCGCTGCCCCAGATGGTCTGCCCGAAACCCTCCAGGAAGAAGGCGATGCCCAACGTCGCCATGAACAGGATGATGCCTTCCTGGTTGACCAGGTGGCGGAGCACCACCCGCTCGATCACCCAGGCCAACGCGATCATCACCAGGCACGAGACCGCGAAGGCGGCCCAGAACGGCAACCACTCGGTCAGGCGCACCAGGGTCAGGGCGGCGAACAGCACCATCGCGCCCTGGGCGAAGTTGAACACGCCGGATGCCTTGAAGATCAGGACAAAGCCGAGCGCGACGAGGGAGTAGAGCACGCCTGCCAACAGGCCACCGAGCACGACTTCGAAGAAGAATGCCATGCGTGTTATTCCACCCTCTGGACGCCGAGATAGGCGTCGATCACGCGCTGATCGGCCCGCACCTCATCGGGGGTGCCGTCGGCGATCTTGCGTCCGTATTCCAACACGACGACCCGGTCGGACAGGTCCATCACCACGCCCATGTCATGCTCGATCAGGGCGATGGTGGTGCCGAATTGTTCGTTCACGTCCAGGATGAAGCGGCACATGTCCTCCTTCTCCTCCACGTTCATGCCGGCCATCGGTTCGTCCAGCAGCAGCAAATCCGGTTCTGCCGCCAGCGCTCGCCCGAGCTCAACCCGCTTTTGCAGGCCGTAGGGCAGGCGGCCGACGGGCATTTTGCGGACGGCCTGGATTTGCAGGAACTCAATGATCTCTTCCACCTTGGCGCGGTGTTCGATTTCCTCGCGCGCCGCGGGGCCCACGCGCAGGGCCTGCCAGAACAGGCCGCGGCGCATCTTCAGCAACCGGCCGGTCATGATGTTGTCGAGCGTGGACATGCCCTTGAACAGCGCGATGTTCTGGAAGGTGCGGGCGATCGACTGGCGAGCCGCTTCGTAGGGCAGCATCCGCTGGCGCTCCCGGCCCTTGTAGGTGATGCGGCCTTCCTGCGGGTGGTAGAACCCGTTGATGCAATTCAGCATGGACGACTTGCCGGCGCCGTTCGGCCCGATGATGGCGCGGATTTCCCCCTTGCGAATGTCGAAGGATACGTCCGACAGAGCGCGCACCCCGCCGAAGGACAGGGAGATACTGTCGACCTTCAGCAGCACTTCCTCGCTGATGCGCGGCTTGTCCGTCATGATGTCCGGCCGATGGTGTGGATCGCGATGTCCGCCTCCAGAACGGTAACCCGCCCGTCATCGAATGCGATCCGGGTGTTGAGCGTCACATGGTCGCGGTCCGAATACAGCCCGTCGATCAGCGCCGCATAGCGTTCGGCGATGACCATGCGACGGATCTTGCGCATGCGGGTGAGTTCGCCGTCATCGGCATCCAGCGGTTTGGGCAGGATCAGGAACCGCCCTATGCCCTGGCCGGCCTGAGCGGGATCGGCGGCCAGATCGCGGTTCACCGCCTCGACGCAGTCTGCCAGCAGCCTATAGACCTCGGCGCGTCCGGCCAGTTCCTGATGCCCGGAGAACACCACGCCGTTGCGTTCGGCCCAGCCGCCGACCGCGCCAGTGTCGATATCCAACAGGCAGGCGACGTGGTCCCTTCCATCGCCGAACGCCACGGCTTCCTTGATGTAGGGAAAGAATTTCAGCCTTGTCTCGATGAGTTTCGGCGTGAACCGGGTGCCATCGCGTAGCCGTCCGATATCGGCGGCCCGGTCGATGACGCGCAATTGCCCGTCCGGGTCCAGCACGCCGGTATCGCCGCTGCGCAACCAGCCATCGGCGGTTTTCGCGGCCTCGGTGGCGGCCGGGTCCTTGTGGTAGCCGAGGAAGGTGCCGTCGCCGCGAACCTGGATCTCACCGCCGAGCTCGATCCGCAGGGTGATGCCGGGGACTGCCACGCCCACTGTGTCCGCCCGCACCGTGGCATCTTGTTGCAGGCAGACGAAGCCGCTGGCCTCGGTGAGGGAAAAGCTCTGTTTCAGGTTCAGCCCCAGGGCGCGATAGAAACGAAACACGTCCGGCCCGATGGCATCGCCCACGACATAGGCCCGCCGCACCCGGCTGAACCCCAGCGCATTGCGCAACGGCCCGTAGATGATCGCGTCCGCCAGGCGATAGAGCAGCCGGTCGGTCAGCGCGACCGGCCCGCCTTCCAGGATTTTCCCCCCGACGCGTTGCGCCAGGGCGATGCAGCCATCGTATAATCGGCGTTTCAACGGACCGGCACTGGCCATCCGCGACGTCACGTCGCTCAGCAGGGTTTCGAAGATGCGGGGCGGGGCGATGAAATAGGTCGGGCCGATCTCCCGCAGATCCGCCAGCAACGTGGCGCCGCTTTCCGGGCAGGAAACGCAATATCCGGCGACCAACGACTGCGCGTAGGAGCCTAGGTAATCGCCCACCCAGGCCATGGGCAGATAGGCCAGCACCTCGTCCCTGGCCGTCAGCCCGTCGAAGCTGATGGCGCCCTGTGCCGCGGCGATGACATTGGCATGGCTCAGCATCACGCCTTTGGGCGCGCCGGTGGTGCCGGATGTGTAAAGCAGGACGGACAGGTCGCCGCCCTGGCCGGCGGCGATCGCGGAGTCCAACGTCTCGGGCTGGGCCGCGCCGAGCTGGCGCAGCGCGTCCAGGGAGATCAGGCCGGACCCGGCGGTATCGGTCAGGCCGCGCCCGTCCTTGTAGACGATTGTCCGCGGGCGGCCATGACGCGAGCGGATCGCCAGCAGCTTGTCGACCTGCTCCTGGTCCTCGGCGATGGCGAGGTCGATGTCCGCGTGGTCGATGATGAAGCCCATTTCCGCCGCGTTGGCTTCCTGAAAGATCGGCACCGGGACGGCGCCCAGCATCTGCGCCGAGCAGATCGACCAGTAGAGGTGCGGTCGGTTGTCGCCGATGATGGCGATGGTGGCGCCGCGGCCGACCCCCGAAGCGGCCAATCCGGCGGCGATGGCGCGCGTTTCGGTCAGCACGGCCGCCCAGGTCCATTCGCGCCAGATGCCATATTCCTTGGCGCGCATGGCGCAGCGGTCCGCCATGTCGCGCGCGTTGCGGACCAGCAGCTTCGGCAATGTATCGGGAAGGGTTGGGTCCATATCGGTCGGGCCGCGGGTGCGGCCGAGGTCCTCAGCCATGCTGGATCAGGAGCGCCATCGGCGGCCGAAGTTCCAAGCGGGGACGCCCCCGATGAACGGCCATTCCGGCCGCAACGTGGGCAGGATAACCGCGCCGACCGGGGTTCGTCGAGGCCCGACATGGCTCTGGGCATGGTTCAAATTCGACTGAAACCCACCTGAAAGGCTTCGGCGGATAGAAATGTAGACGTCCATCCCTCGGTGGCCGTCCGGCTATTTGGTTCGTCTTTCAAGCGTGACGCCGTCCGTCCCTGGCCTGCTGGGCCATGGAACCTGAAGCCGGGAAGCCGGCGATGGCGGCCGATCGGGCGTTTCCCACGGGATAGCCCTGAAAGCACGGCCCCAATGCCCGGTCGGACGCCAGCCTGATCACGCCCACCCGGCTCCCTGCTCCGCACTTCATGACCTGTGAGACAATGACGATGTTATTCCTCAGGACCGATCGCGATAGTCAGGAAATACTGTCGCATACCGAAGGGAAACTCCCGGCAATGACCTCCAGGAAAGACGATCGGTCGGGGATGGTCGGCCAGACCGGTGCGCTCGATCTGGCGCTGGAGGGCACCTGGAGCCTGCTGGGCGATCTTGCCCGGCGCCCGGACGCGTTCCTGCATTTCGTCACCCAGGCGTTCGGCAACGCCGGCACCGATCCGGCCGCGTTCCGGGCGGGCGCCGAGGCCCTGCGTGTGGCGATCGTCCAGGGCAGCGACCTCGGCCTTGTGTTCGATCCGCTGGACAACGCGGACCTGCAAGGCGGGCGAGCGGCCTATGCGGCGAACGGGCCGGATGGCAAGCAGCATGTTTACGTCAACGCCGATTGGCTGGCCCACACCGACACGGCCTCGGCGATCAAGGTCCTGGTCGAGGAAATCGGCCACGCCTTCGACCAACGCCTGAATGACGGGCGGGACAGCCTGGGCGACGAGGGCG
This sequence comes from Nitrosovibrio sp. Nv4, assembly GCA_943330455.2. Classification (GTDB taxonomy): domain Bacteria; phylum Pseudomonadota; class Alphaproteobacteria; order Acetobacterales; family Acetobacteraceae; genus Rhodopila. Next base: position 25,522 of record CALQHT020000055.1, read on the forward strand.
AGTTGTTTGCCGATCTGGTGACCGGCAACGCTCTGACCGACGCGCAACGAGCGGCGATCCTGGCCGAGGATGACCACGGCACCCTGGAGATCGATGGCCGGCGTGTCGGCGTGGAATTCAGCATCGACGGGGGCGCTGTCACCGGCGCCGCCGACAATTTCCTGAATGCGTCGGAACTGTCCGGTGGCTTGCAGATTACCGGCATTTCCAAACTGACCGGCACCGGGACCAGCTATCTGGTTGCGATTTTCACGAGTTCGACCGCCACCGCGCCCATCTATTGGGAGCGCAGTGCGGCGGGCGTGCTGGCAACCGACGCCACCGTTGTTAATCTGACGATCACCCCGACGCTCCTGAATGGATATCAGGGTCCGGTCTTCATCCGCATCTACCAGGGCACCAGCGCGGGGGCGGCGAACAGCGGCAATATCACGGGTTCGACCGTGGCCTATCCCGCGGCGTCCCTGTTCAGCGTGAATGCGGCGCTGAACGTAACGGCACTGACGACGGCGAACGCCATCAGCGCGGCGGGGCAATTGACCCTGGGGCTTTACACCATCGACACGGTGGTGCCGGCAGCGGTCAGCGCCCCGGACCTGGCCACGGCGTCGGACACCGGGTCGTCGAGCACCGACAATGTGACCAAGACGACGACGCCCACGATCACCGGCAGCGGTGCCGTGGCCGGAGCGACGGTCACCTTGTACGACACCAACGGCACCACGGTGCTGGGCACCGCCACGGCGGACGGGTCCGGCAACTGGTCGATCGTCAGTTCGACTCTCGCCAGCGGCGCTCACACGCTGACCGCCAAGCAGACGGACACCGCCGGCAACGCCAGCGCGGCCTCGACCGGGTTGGCGGTCACGATCGATACCACGGTGGCGGCGCCGAGCGCGCCCGATCTGGCCACGGTGTCTGACACAGGTTCGTCGAGCACCGACAACATCACCAGCGTCGCCACGCCGGTTTTCACCGGTACGGCCGAGGTCGGCGCGACCGTCACCCTTTACGACACCAACGGCACCACGGTGTTGGGAACGGCGACGGCGGATGGGTCTGGGAACTGGTCGATCACCAGCTCGACCCTGGCCGATGGCGCGCATACCGTGACGGCAAAGCAGACTGACCCGGCCGGCAATGCCAGTGTCGCGTCCGCCGGGTTGGCGGTGACCGTCGACACGGTAGCTCCCGCGGCGGTCAGCGCGCCCGATCTGGCCACGGCGTCCGACAGCGGCGCGTCCACCACCGATAATGTGACCAAGACCACCACGCCGACCTTCACCGGCAGCGGTGCCGTGGCCGGTGCGACGGTGACTCTGTACGACACCAACGGCACCACGGTGTTGGGCACCGCTACGGCGGATGTCTCCGGCAACTGGTCGATCGCCAGCACGGCGCTTGCCGACGGCGCGCACACCCTGACGGCGAAGCAGTCGGACACCGCCGGCAACGCCAGCGTGGCCTCGACCGGGTTGGTTGTGACCATCGACACCATCGTGGCGGCGCCCAGCGCGCCGGACCTGATCGTCGCGTCCGACAGCGGGTCGTCGACCACCGATAACCTGACCAAAATCACCACGCCAACCCTGACCGGCACGTCCGAGGCC
>CALQHT020000056.1 GCA_943330455.2 Nitrosovibrio sp. Nv4
GGCTAATGGCGGCGTGTTCCACCGACCCCTTCGAATCTGGAACCTACCCCTCTGTCAATCGGAGATTGCGCCGCCGCTACATCAAAATCGCCTGCTCGCGGCGTGGCCCGGCGAACTCACCGAGCCAGGGGAACCTGGGCAGTTACCAATACGGTTGACTTTGCACTATCGTGACCCTAACTGCGTAACAAGGTGGTCCTGGCGATTCGCGACGGCCCCACAATGAAAGGATAAAAAATTGGCCACACCCAATGCGTCGGCCGACCAGCTCGTCGGCATCATGCGAGATACCATCGTGTCCTTGGTGCGGCGTGATGGAGCCGATTTGTCGGCCAGACAGCTTGGCGTATTCCTCACGTGCTATTTGCGTGACGGCGCCCATACTGTCCGCGGCCTTGCCGCCGACCTGAACGTTTCCAAGCCGGCGATCACCCGTGCCCTGGATCGTTTGGGCGAGCTGGATCTGGCCCGCCGGAAGGTCGATCCGCTGGATCGGCGCAGCGTCCTCGTGCAGCGCACGCCCAAGGGCGCCGCGTTCCTGCGCGATCTGCGCTCGATCATGAACGAAGCCGCTACCGGCAGCAAGAAAGTTGCCGCTCCCGAGAAGCCGGCCTCTCGCCGCGCCGCGAACGGCTGATTGGGTTACCGTCCGGCGCCGAAACCGCGCAAGCGGGCGGCGCCGGCATTTTTTTTCCGCGCCACGAATGTCTGGACTGACATAATGTCCGCACGCGAATGAGATTGGTCTGAGATCAATCCATCGCCGCATTGGTCCAATTGCGGTTCGATCCAAAGCAGGTCCACCCCGGCCGGAAACGCCAAACCGCGATGTTCCTTGTTTGATCGCAGGACCTGCACGCTGTTATGCTAACGGTCCGAACGATTGACCGATGCACCGGCCCCTCGTTAGTGCCGAACTCGACTGCCCCCCCCCCCCCCACCGTTGAAGCGCTGGTTGCCGGGTCAAGCTCGGCGATGACGGTGAGGGCGGTGCATCAGGCGATGGTTTAACCCGGCTTTATCAACGACATGGGCCACTAGAGCGGTTTCACCCTGACTGGAAACGGAAAACCGCTCTAGCTCTTTGTTTGATTGCATGATTCACACGCTGTGACGTTCCGCTCAGCGTGATCATGCTCTAGCCGCCCTTGACCCCGCCCGCTGTCAGGCCTGCAACAATCTCCTTCTGCATCAAAAGCGTCAGCAGCAGCACCGGCGCGGTCACGACCAGCGCCGCGGCGGCAAGCGGGCCCCAGCTTATCTGCTCGAACGTCAGCACGTTGTAGACGGCAACCGGCAGGGTGCGGGTAGACCGTCCGGCCAGCACGACGCCGAAGATGAAATTGTTCCAACTGAAAATAAACGCCAGGATCATGGCCACCGTGATGCCAGGCCGAGCCAATGGCATGGCGACATGGCGGAATGCCTGCCAGATGGTTGCACCGTCAACCAAAGCGGCTTCCTCCAGCTCCGGCGGCAGGCCTTCGAAAAAGCCGATCATGACCCAGACGACGATCGGCACGGTGATGACCAGATGCGTGATCACCAGCGGCGTCAGGGTGCCGAGCAACCCGAACCATTGGAACAGCAGGAACAGCGGGATCAGATAGGACAGCCCGGGCGTGATACGGGCGATCAGGATCAGCATCGCGGCTTTCGTGGCCTTCGCCTTGGCGATCCCGTAGCCCGCGGGCACCCCCAGCAACAGAGCCAGCCCCGTCGCGCTGAACGACACGATCACGGAATTGATCGTGTAGGTCAGGAAGTCGTTCTTCGCGAACACGTCCACGAAGTTGTCCAGGGTCGGCGGGTTCGGAATGAACACCGGCGGGTAGGCGGTGTTGTCCAGCTCGTTCTTGAACGCCAGGGACAGGGTCCAAAGGAAGAACAGGATCGCCGGCGAAACCAGCATGATGACGGAGAAATAGAGCCCCACCCGCCCCGCGATGTTGCGGATACGGTAGCGCATCGGCGTGCCGGATTTCATTGCCATGCCTGCCTCTGCCGCACATGCAGCAGCAACAAGCTGATCAGCATGATGATCACGAAGAAAATCACCACCATGGCGGAGCCGTAACCGAGTTCATAATAGGCGAATGCGGTCTGGTACAGCAGGATGTTGAGGGTTTCGCTGGCCGTGCCAGGTCCGCCGAGGGTGATCACGTAGATGGTGTCAAAGGCTTTCAGCGCATCGATCATGCGGATTACGGATGCCACGACGATGAACGGCCAGGCCAACGGCAAGGTAATGTGCCAGAACATCTGCCAGGTGCTGGCACCGTCCAGGATGGCGGCCTCGTAAGGATCGGACGGCAGGCTCGCGATACCACCCAGCACAATCAGCATCACCAGCGGGGTCCATTGCCAAGTCTCCACCAGCACCAGGGTCGGAATGACGGTGGAACTGGCATAGACCCACGACGATGGCGGCAGACCGACCAGGCTGAGCAGGTAGTTCAGCACGCCGAGCTGGGGGTGGAACATCATGGTCCAGACGAGGGAGATGGCGACCGGGGTGGCCATCATCGGCAGAACGAACAATGTCCGCAGCACACCGCGGAACTTGAAGGTGGAGGCGAAACAGACCGCCGCCCAGACGCCCAGAACGACCGGCGCGATGACCGAGGCCGCGGTGAACCACAAGGTGCGCACCACCGCCCACAGGAACCGCTCATCCGAGAACATCCTGGTATAGTTTCCCAGGCCGATGAACGGGGTGGCGCCGGTGACCTTCCAGTCGTGCACCGACATGAACACGGTGAAGACCCAGGGGAACAGAATGACCGCCAGCACGACCAGCGCCGCGGGGGCGATGAAGATCCAGTAGCGACGGGCGTAGTTGCGCCGGCGGTCCGCGCCAGGCGACGATGCGCCAGACCCGGTAACGCTCGGCCCACGGTTGCCGACCCCGGAGGACGTTGATGCCGAAGAAGTGATGTTCATGTCTCGCTGTGCGCCGGGCAGGCCGGCGGATCGGGGTGATGGCCACCAGGGGGCCCGAGCGGAAGCCCGGGCGCCTGTCTTCGAACCATCATAGACCGTACCGGCCGCGTCGGGAACCTGCCCCAAACTTTCACGATATCCGGTTCGTGACTCGCACCCGGCGGCACGGTAATCCCTGCACCGAGGAAGCATGGGGTCATCAGCATGTCGGAAGCACGGATCGCCGCCTGGCTTGCCACGCAGCATGACGCCATGGTCGCCATGCTGCGGGAGATGGTCGACATCGACAGCGGCAGCTACAACAAGCCCGGGATCGACGCGGTCGGCGGCGTCGTCCAACGCTTCATGGACAGCCAGAACATCCCCCTGGAGGTCGTACGCCAGCAGAAGCACGGCGACTGCCTGCGGGCCTCGGTGCCCTGGGACGGTCCCGCCGGCAACGCGGGTGGCAACATTGTGCTGATGGGCCATCGCGACACGGTGTTTCCGGACGGGGAGGCCTCTCGCCGCCCGTTCACCATCCGCGACGGCATCGCCTATGGGCCGGGCGTGGCCGACATGAAGGCCGGCCTGGTGATGAACTGCTTCATCCTGGCGGCTTTCGCGAAATTCGGCGGCTCCCCTGCCCCGTTGGTCGGGCTGTTCACCGGCGACGAGGAAATCGGCAGCCCGGAAGGCCGCGCGGTGATCGAGGCGGAGGCGAGACGGGCGCGGGTGGTGTTCAACAGCGAGCCCGGGCGGGTGTCCGGCAACGTCGTCACCGGCCGCAAGGGGGGCGTGTTCATGGCGTTCCGCATCGCCGGCAAGGCGGCTCATTCGGGTGGCAATTTCACCGACGGGATCAGCGCGATCGAGGAACTGGCCCGCAAGATCCAGGCGATCCACGCCCTGACCGACCTGGAACGTGGCATCACCCTGAATGTCGGCCTGGTCAGCGGCGGGCAGAGCGTGAACACCGTCGCGCCCTGGGCCGAGGGCCAGATCGACCTGCGCTATGTCGCGCCCGACGACAAGGACGACCTGATGGCGCGGATCGGCGCGATCCTTGAACGCAGCTTCGTCCCAGGGACCAGGACCGAATGGTCGGTGAAAGGCGAGTTTCTCCCACTGACTCAGACCCCGACCGCCAAACGCCTGTTCGAGATCTATGTCAGCGCCGCCGCCGACACCGGGTTCCAGACCGACGGGGAATTCACCGGTGGCTGCGCCGATTCCGGCTTCACCGCGGCCATCGGCACGCCGACCATCTGCGCGGTCGGTCCGGTCGGCGGCAAGGCGCACAGCCCGGAGGAGTTCATGCGGATCGACACCTTGGTGCCTCGCGCCCAGGCATGTGCCCGGGCGATACATCGCCTGGAGCAGGCCGGCCTCTGATATCAAGCCCAGGATCGACGGTGGGAGGTTGCCAGGTGGAGCAGGCGCACGAAATGTTGCCGACCGAGCCGAACCCGCTTGTCGGCGGACCGGCCTGGGTCGCTGGGAAATGGGCCGGTGATGGTCGGGCGGGGCCGGTTCCGGTCCGCAAGCGGGCCGCCAAGCATGATACCAACCGACCTGACCATTGACCCATAGACGTCCCCTCGCCGTCATTGCCGGACTCGATCCGGCAACCTGCCCCCTGCCGTTGACGCGCGGGTTGCCGGATCAGGCCCGCCAATGACGAGGGGGACGGCACATCCATCAAAGGCGAAGGCCGTTTGGTGTAAGGTCACCACCGGCCTTCAGGCGCCCCACCCTCAACGAAAGTCGTCCCGAACAATGCGACGATTTACATGTTCCGAAACACTTTCTTCCTGGACGATCCTCACACGGATGATGGGACCATGAGCACCACACAGGCCGCCTCGACGGTTCCCCTGGCCGAAACCTGGCGCGCACTGCGTGGCAGCGCGATCGCCCTCGGGATCGGTCTGCTGCTGCTGGGCGGGATCTTCTTTCAGGAAGTCGCAACGGCGGTGCGTATCTGGGAAGACTCAACCGCCTACAACCACTGCTTCCTGATCATCCCCATCGTCCTCTACCTGATCTGGGATCGTCGAGACACGCTGGTCGGCATTTCCGCGGTCCCGGTTCCATGGGTAACACTCGCCGCCATCCCCGTCGCCATCGCCTGGCTCATCGCCGAACGGCTCGGTGTCATGGAGGGAAGGCAACTGATGGTGGTCAGCTTTGCCCAGGTCATGTTCCTTGCCATCCTGGGCTGGCGGCTGTGGTGGGCGTTGCTGGGTCCACTCCTGTATCTCTATTTCCTCGTCCCATTCGGGGAGTTCCTGACCCCCAAGCTGCAAGACATCACGGCCGTCTTCATCCGCCACGGCGTCGTCGTCCTGAACATCCCGGCCTATGTCGACGGCTACACGATTGAGATTGCGGCAGGCACGTTCTACGTCGCCGAGGCCTGTGCCGGGCTGCGCTTTCTGATCGCCTCCATCGCGTTCGGCGTGCTGTATGCCCTGTTGGTCTACCGCAGCCCGATCCGACGCACCGCGTTCATCCTGATATCGATCGTCGTGCCGATCATCGCCAACGGATTCCGCGCCCTGGGAATCGTCGCGCTGGGACATTATCTGGGCAGCGCCGATGCCGCGGCGGCGGACCATGTGCTGTATGGCTGGCTGTTCTTCTCGATCGTTATCCTGCTGCTGATCGCCATCGGCATGCCGTTCCGTCAGGACGAAATGCCACCCGCCCCCCTGACATCACCCGCGCCTCTCACGCCGTCCCGGCTGATGCCGTCCGTCGCGGGCGGGTTGGCCGTCTGCCTGTTCGCTGTCCTGAGTGCCGGCACCGCGGCCGGTCTCGACCGGACGGGCACACCACCGATCCTGGCGGACAATCCAATCGATGCCGGCTCCACCTGCGTAATCGAGCCCGCTCCCGCCGTCGATCCGGGCCGCGGCCCCGGCCGCACCGTGACGCAGCGTTTCCGATGCGGAACGCTCCGATTCGATCTGCTGTTGGAAACCTTCTCCCCACGCAGCACGGCCGGCCCGGTGCTGGCCGAACGCCGCCGCCTGACCCGTCCTGCACTGGCGGAAGAGGTGACCGAGGCACCCCTGGCCACACGCGACGGCGCCTCGACAGCGTGGCGCATGATGATTGCCTCCCACCCCAATGGCGTCGCGGCGGCGGCTTTGTGGATCGGCGGAGACGCCATCGGCCCAGGCCTCGCCACCCGCCTCCGCCTCGCCCAGGCCAGTCTGCTCGGCTCTCGACAATCGGCGCTGCTGGCCGTCGTCAAGCCCGTGTTCGAGGGCGATGACATGTCGCCGCAGGAGCGCCGCCAGTTGGAGCGCGACCTGGTCGGGTTCCTGACGGATCACCGCGACCTGGAACAGCAGCTTCGCGATCTGTCTGCGGCGGTTGCGCGGTGATGGGGTTTTACTAACTGGCGGCAACAATGGCCCACCGGCCGAGCAGACCCGCCATCCAAAGAGGTCCGGTGTTGCAGCCTGGAAAAGGCGTGGATGCCGGCCTGCATCGGCATGACTGGGAGGCGCGCCCTCGATCGCGCAACTTTGCTTCGCGCCCGCAGGTGCCTCCTCAGCTATGCCCGGATAGGCGCTGCGAATGCGGCCTAGGGACGCATTCCGCACCGAAATTGTGCAGTGAATGGGTACCAACGTCCCCATGATCAGATTCGCGGAGCCGGCCTGGGCGGTTTTCCCAATCGCTCGCAAACGATGGATCGGGCCGCACCCATTCGTCATGCCCGGACCTGATCGGCGCTCCCGCGAGCACGGAATCGACTATTTCCACACGATATACCTGCGTGTTGGCCCATCGCCGCTGGTCGGGGTGCGAACCAAAGTTGTGGGTTCGAGTACACGTCTCACCGTCATTGCCGGGCTTGACTCGGCAACCCACGCTTCAACGGCAGCGGGCGGGTTGCCGGATCAAGTCCAGCAATGACGGTGAGGCGAATCTATCGGTCCATGGTTCGAGTTGCCGACATTACTCCACACAATGTTGAATCGCACCCCGCTGGTCGGATGAAGCCCAAACATGACCGTAATTCCGCCTGCCATACGAGCGTCAACCGTTACGCCGATTGCTATTATGTCGACGCCCACCAGAGCTTCGTCGAACCGATTGCCTCGGATGCCCATTCTGGACAGGATTTTGCATGGGGAGCCATGTTGCATCCCCGCCTGACGTAATCCCTTTCACAAACGACGGTCCATGCAAGGGATCACGTCAGGCGAGCGCAACATCTCGCCTAACGTGCAGACTTGTGCAGATCGTGTGGTAACCCCAACTGCGCAGCCCGGTGGCCGTCACGGTCCTGGCCTGCTGAATGGAGCCTGGTTCCATGAGCCCGACACCCCAGCGCCGCCCCTATGTCAGCCGCACCGCGTCCTTCGCCAGCGGCGCCGACTCGCCAGTGCGGGTGCTGGAAGAATGCCTGGCCGAGATCGACCGGCGCGAGGCAGCGGTCGGCGCCTTCACCCTGATCGATGCCGCGACGGCCCGTACCGCGGCCGAAGCCGCGGCGAAACGGTGGCAGACAGGCACACCGCTTTCCGCGATTGACGGCATGACAGTCGGCGTCAAGGACATGATCGACACCGGCGATATGATCACCGGCATGGGCTCGCCGCTATACGACGGTTATCGCCCACGGTTCGACTCCGCCAGCGTGCAGGGGCTGCGGGAGGCCGGCGCGGTCGTCCTGGGCAAGACCGTCACGACGGAATTCGCGTCCTCTCAACCGCGGGGGACACGCAACCCTTGGGACCTGACGCGCACCCCTGGCGGCAGCAGCAGCGGATCGGCGGCTGCGGTCGGATGCGGCATGCTGTGCGGCGGGCTTGGCACGCAAGTGGTCGGGTCCATCCTGCGGCCCTCGGGGTACTGCGGGGCGTATGGGTTCAAGCCCTCGGTGGGCGGGATCAATCGCGGTGGCAGCCTGGACTTCCTCAGCCAGAGCGTCACCGGCACGATCGCGGCAAGCCTCGCGGATGCCTGGGCGATGGCCCGCGCGGTGGCGGAGCGGGTGGGCGGCGATCCGGGCTATCCCGGTCTGACCGGCCCGTTGACCCTGCCGCCAGCGCAGCGACCGGCGCGACTGGCCCTGCTGCGGACCGCCGGATGGCCGCTCCTGACCTCAACCGCGCGCGCCTCGCTGGAGGCCGGGCTGGAGCGGCTGCGTGCCGCCGGTGTGACGGTGCTGACATCGGAGGATTGCCCCGAACTCGCCGCGGTGGAAGCCGCCACGGCGGAGGCCCGCGAGATCACGCTGGACATCAACGCCTGGGAGTGGCGCTGGCCCCTGGGCAGCTACATGGCGCGCGATGCCGCCGGACTGAGCCCGAGCGCCCTGGAGCGGCATGCGCGTTCGAACGCCATGACGCAGGCGGATTATGTGGCGATGTTGGCCCGACGTCAGGCAGCGCGGGCGGCCTACACCGCCTTGGCCGGACAGGCGGACGCCGTGATCAGCGTCACCGCGCCGGGTGCGGCGCCGGTCGGCCTGGAGACCACGGGCAACCCGATTTTCGTCGTGCCCGGTTCCATGCTGGGGGCCCCTGGTGTCAGCCTGCCGGTGCTGGACGATGGCGGTCTCCCGCTCGGGATGCAGGTGCTGGGCTTCCCGCAAGGCGATGCGGGCGTGTTCGCGGTTGCGGGCTGGATTGAGGACGTGCTGGGCCGGTAGCCCGACCGGTCTGGCCGACGGCAACGGCCCCAAGAGGCTTCGGCATTCACACATCGTGGCAAGATAGCAAATTCTCCCCCTCCCCTTGCGGGAGGGGGCGGAGGGAGGGGCGATTTCGCACGGATATTGCGCACAACCCCTCCCCCTCCAGCAAGGGGAGGGGGAGAATTTTCTATCCTGCCGCGATGTGTGAATGCCGAAGCGACCGAGAGGCGGGGTCAGGGGACGATGACCAAGCCCCCGTCCACATGCAGCGCCTGTCCCGTGATGTAGGACGCGGCCGGAGACACCAAAAAGGCCACCGCGGCGGCAATATCGTCGGGCAAGCCGATCCGGCCCAGCGGTATCCGCGCGGTCTGCGCCGCCAAAGCCGCCGGATCGATCGCGCGATGCGCGCCCTGGTCCTTCTGAACGAACCCGGGCACCACAGAGTTGACCGTCACCCCGACGGGTCCAAGTTCTATGGCGAGGGCGCGCACCAGTGCCTCCAACCCCGCTTTCGCCGCGGCAGAGGCCGGGAAAATCGCCAGATCGGTCCGGAACGCATGCGCCACGAAGCTGGATACCGCCACGATCCGGGGTGAGCGTTCGGCCCGTAAATGCGGCAAGGCGGCGCGGGCGAGACGGAAGAAGCCGCCCTGGATGGCATCGGTCGAGGCGGTCATCGCCGCGTCGGTCAGGGACGCGATCGGCGTGCGGTCGGCGAACCCGGCATTGGCAACCAGCACGTCCAGCCCGCCAAACCGCGCGACGCAGTGCTCGACCAGGGACGCCGCCACGTCGGGTTCCGCCAGGTCGCCCAGCGCGACGTCCGCCTCGCCGCCCACCGCACGGATTTCGGCGGCGACGGCTTCGGCGCCCGTGCGGTTGCGCCTGGTATGCACCAGGAACGCAGTCCCGTTGGTCGCCAGGGATCGGCAGACCGCGGCGCCGATCCCGCTCGCCGCGCCGGTGACCAGAAACCGCCTTTGCCCTCCGCTCGATTGGCTTGCCATTAACGGTCTCCTCCGCGCCACGCACCGGCACTACCATCCCGCTCCCCGGCCGAGCTTGCAATGAAGGTCCGGGGTGGGACGGGAAGGAAGCCTTGGGGCGCTGCCCCAAACCCCGCGAGGGCTTTGCCCTTCGAACCCACCAGGGGCTGCGGCCCCTGGACCGCGATTCATGGGATCAGGGGGGAAAGGGGGCCGACACGGACGTTGAACGCCATGGTCGGCCCCCTTTCCCCCCTGAACCAATAAACGGCATCCAAGGCCCAGCCTTGGTAGGGGTCGAGGGGGCAAAGCCCCTCGCGGGGTTTGGGGCGGAGCCCCAAGGCTTTCTCCCCTCCCCAATCTGGGCCAAGCTGCCGCTTCATGCTCCAAACTCAGCGCGAGACGGCACCATGATCATCGCCATGGCAGGCCACGTGGATCACGGAAAGACCTCCCTGATCCGCGCCTTGACCGGAATCGACACCGATCGGTTGCCGGACGAGAAAGCGCGCGGCATGACCATCGACCTGGGTTTCGCCCACGCGGTCATGCCGGACGGCTCCACCGTCGGGTTCGTCGACGTCCCCGGGCATGAACGGTTCTTGGCCAATATGCTCGCCGGGGTGTTGGCGGTCGATACCGCGCTTCTCGTGGTTGCCGCCGACGATGGCCCAATGCCGCAGACGCATGAGCATCTTGCCATCCTGCGCCTGACCGGCGTCCCCAGCGTGACCGCCGTCCTGACCAAGATCGACCGAGTGGACCCAGCACGCATCCAGGCAGCGACCGAGGCAGTGAGCCAGGTCCTGGCACGCGCCGGATATGCCGATGCGGCCATCGTGCCGGTGTCCAGTTACGCCGGCACCGGGATCGAGGACCTCCGCGCCCAGATCGCCGCACAAGGTTCGGCCCGAATCGCCCCGCCGGTGGATGGTCGTTTTCGGATGGCCATCGATCGCGCCTTCACAGTGGCGGGCGCCGGCCTGGTTCTGACCGGCACCATCGTCGCCGGGCGGGTCTCGATGGGGGATCGGCTGCTGATCTCCCCGTCTCGGCTGGCCGCCAGGGTGCGGGGCATTCAGGTGCATCACCAGACCGCCGACCAGGCCCAGGCCGGCGACCGCTGCGCCATGGCCATCGCCGGCGCGGGGGTCGAAAAAGCCAGACTGCGGCGCGGCGACTGGCTGGTCGATCCCGGCCTGCACGCACCCACCCAACGCCTGGATGTCCTGTTGCGCACCACCGAAGAACGCGGATTGCGCCACGCGCGCCGCATGCATGCGCATCTCGGTGCCGTCGCGATCGGGGCAAAAGTGCTGGTCCTGGGGGGCGAGGACTTGCCGCCGGACCGCGAAGGCTTCGTCAACCTGACACTCGACCGCCCTACCGCCGCGTTGTTCGGCGACCGGATCATCCTGCGAGACGACAGTTCCGGGCGCGTCGTGGGCGGCGGCCGTGTCGTCGATCCATTTTCCCCCTCGCGCCGGGTCCGCCGCGAACGCCGGATGGCGACGTTGCAGGCCTTGGTCCGCCCCTCACCCGCCGACGCCCTGGCCGCTTTGCTGGACACGGAGGGCTGGATCGCGCCCGCCGACTTCGCCCTGTCTCGCAACCTGGACCTGGAAAGGGTGGTCGCTTTATCGGCCGGCCTGCACGCAACCCGCATCGGCCGGTCGGCCCAACCCATCCTGGTGACGGAGGCGGCGCGCGAGGCCATCGCCCAAACCCTCCTCACCTTCCTATCCGACTGGCACGCCCGCCACCCCGACCGCCTTGGCCCTGGCAAACCCGCGCTGCTGGCCGCCGCGCCGTCCTGCCCGACCGAGGTGTGCGAGGCGGTCCTGCGTTCCCTGCTCGACCAGGCCCTCATCCGCCAGCAGGACGCGGTTTTCCATCTGCTCGGCCACGCACCGCAACTGGCTGAGACCGACCAGCGCCTGTGGGACCAGCTGGCGCCCATCCTGGATGAGGCCGGGTTGCGGTCCTGCCGAGTCAGGGAACTAGCGGCCGCCCTGGGCCAGACCCCGGACGAGACCGAGGCCCTGCTGGTCCGCCTGGAACGCTTCGGCCGCCTGCTGCGGATCGCCCGCAACCGCTTCTTCCTGCCCGAGATGGTCACGCGGTTGGGTGCCCTCGCCGCCGACCTGACACGGGAAAACGAGGCCGCCGCCTTCACCGCCGCCGAGTTCAACCAACGCTCCGGCATCGGTCGCAACCTGACGATCGAGGTGCTGGAATTCCTCGACGGTCTGGGCGTGACGCAGCGGGTCGGCGAATTGCGCCATATCGTGCGCCCATTGGACGATGTTGTCGGTTGAGCAGCGATTCGCCGCCTCGACCGGGGCCATAGCTGACCTGCAAGGATAACTGCTTCCGCAGGCGCACGGACGGCCCCTCCGCGCCACGCCCGAATTCAGGCAGGGAGAAAACAGCAGACCATAAATTGGGCAGTGATTGGTGATTTTATACGTAGACATGAACGACGGGTTAACCGCCGGGAAGCGGAACAAATACCCCCGTTACCCGCACGAATTCGTAACGGAACCCCCCGGTTTCGGCGGTGTTTTGCAACGAGCTCCGTCGGAGGCCGATCTTAAAGTAAACTCTCAAAACGACCGAATCGTCGCGCCGTGCCAGTCAGATGATGGCCAATCCTGATGTCGGATCTTAAACACCGCGAGGACCGCGACGTGCCTCCGCCCAGGCGGTCTCAAGACAAAGACGCGCGCGTTAACCGACTGCACACTATTTCTACAAACACTGCCTGATCATAGCCTTACGGCCCGACCTTCATCCGGCGATTCTGCCTGGGTGCGAATTTTCTTGCCATGGGGCATCTCGTCGACCTAGAACATAAAGTGAATGTCTAGGCTCGGTCATGACCTCCCACAAGCGCAAAAATCAACCGCACGCGTCCGAATCCGGCGTGCGACGCAGTGTGCACATCTGTGGTGTGGTGCCGAACGACCCGACCGCCGCCTCGTCATTGCCGGATCAAGTCCGGCAACGACGGTGAGGCGAGTCTATTGGTCCATGGTTAGAGTCGTCGATATTACTCCGCACCACGGGGAACCGCACCCGTTGGCGACGCACGCATCCCCGCGCTCGCCCAGCGGCATGTTGTATCTCGGACAGCCCGGAGACCCAAGATCATGACCTCACTCAACGGCAAGACCGCCTTCGTCACCGCCGCCGGCCAGGGCATCGGCCGAGCCACCGCACTGGCCTTCGCCGCGGCGGGCGCGCGCGTGATCGCGACTGATCTGGATGCGGCCAAGGTCGCTCAGATCGCGTCGTCCGCGATCACCACCGCCGGTCTGGACGTTCTGGATCGCGGCGCCATCGAACGGGCGGCGGAACAGGCCGGGCCGGTCGATATCCTGTTCAACTGCGCCGGCTTCGTGCACCAGGGCACCATTCAGGATGCCACCGAGGATGAATGGGATTTCGGATTCGCGCTGAATTGCCGATCCATGTTCCGCACCATGCAGGCGTTTCTGCCCGGGATGCTGGAGCGGCGATATGGGGTGATTCTTAACATGGCCTCGGTCGCATCGAGCGTGAAAGGCGTGCCGAACCGCTTCATCTACAGCGCCACGAAGGCGGCGGTGGTCGGCATGACCCGCTCGGTCGCGACGGATTATGTGACCCAGGGCATTCGCTGCAACGCGCTGTGCCCGGGCACGGTGCAAACGCCGAGCCTGGATGAGCGGATTGCGGTGAATGCGGCGGCGGCGGGATCGATGGATGCGGCTCGGTCGGCTTTCGTGGCGCGTCAGCCGATGGGGAGGCTGGGCTCGCCGGAGGAAATCGCGGGGTTGGCGGTGTATCTGGCCGGCGATCAGGCGCAGTTCATCACCGGCCAGGCGATGGTGATCGATGGCGGGCTGACTTTGTAGGGGGGCAGAATTCGGGACCAGGCAGATCGCGATATCGGACGAGCATTGCGGCAGCCGATGTGGCTGCGTTGACGGGTTGATGTGGCTGACACCACCCACGGGGTTCGAACCAAAGTTGTGCGACATGATACACGCCTCACCGCCATTGCCGGGCTTGCCCCGGCAACCCGCGCTTCAGCGGCAGGGGGGCGGGTTGCCGGGGCAAGCCTGGCAATGACGGTGCGGCGAGTCTACCGGCCCATGGTTAATGTCGTCGATATTACTTTGCACAATGTTGAATCGCCTCGCCGACCAGGCTCATCGCGTGAAGAACAAATCCGTGATGATGTAGTCGAACACGAAGATGAAAATGGACGCCCCGACGACCGCGTCGGTGGTCGCTCGACCGACGCCCTGGGCGCCGCCCTTGCTGTAATACCCCTGGTAGCAGCCAAACATGACCGTGATCGCGCCGAACAACGCGGCCTTCACCAGGCCCGACACGACATCGGACATGCTCAGGAAATGCAGCGTGTCCCGCAAATACTGTTCGGCGTTCAGATCCAGCCGGACCACGGATGTCAGGAACCCACCCAACACGCCCAGTATGTCCGCCACAATCACCAGGAACGGCAACGCGATGATCCCGGCGAGCGCCCTGGGCACCACCAGATAACGGATCGGGTTGGTCGACAACGTGCTCAGCGCATCGATCTGGTCGGTCACGCGCATGGTGCCGATCTCGGCGGCGATGGCGGCGCCGACCCGCCCGGCCACCATCAATCCCGCCAGCACCGGACCAAGCTCTCGCGTCATCGACAGGACCACCAGATTGGCGATCGCGCCCTGGCTGGAGAGTTTCGCGAATCCCACATAGGACTGGAGTGCCAAAACCATCCCGGTGAACAACGCCGTCAGAGCCACCATCGGCAGGCTGAAAAAGCCGATGCTGATCAAGCTATCGCGGAACTGCCGCCAATAGAGTTGCGACCCGCGCAAGGCCACCACCGACTGCAACACAAACAGCGCGAACCGGCCGGCGGGCAGGCATACACGCATGGTCACGCGACCAACAAAAGCGACCGTATCCAGCACAGACGTCATGGTTGGCGGCTGACCCGACCCGGTTGTGGGTCCACGTTCATCGGCCCGAGCCTCGGACATGCATCGAATTCAGCCTCAAACTCGGCCGCAACGCCCAGGCCCGGGTGCCGACCGGTGTCGAATGTTGTCGGCTCTGTCAGCGCTCGTCCCACCTGCGATACTCACCCAGCCTTCATGAATCTGCCCGCACCACCCTCGGCAGGCTCGTCCGGAGCGGCGACGTATAGGCGATGGCATGGATCGCCGCCAGCGTTGAGGGCCACCCCATCGGATCGGTAATTGGCGAGGGCGGGCTTTGTCTATAACCATCCGCCCTGGGACGCGGAGCCTGCGTCCCTCCGGCGCGGTTTGGGGCCAACTCGGTGCGCCAACCGTGCGGGATTCTTGTTTTGCCGTGTGATTCACCCGCTGTTACGTTCCGCTCCGCGTGATCACGCTCCAACCATGTGGGGGAACCACCATGAAACTGCTGCGCTATGGACCCGTCGGGGCCGAACGCCCTGCCCTGCTCGACACGAACGGCGATATCCGCTGCCTTGCCGCGGTCGTGCGCGACATCGACGGCTTCGCCCTGTCGGACGCCGCCCTGAAGATGATCGCCGCGATCGACCCGGCCGGCCTGCCCAAGGTCGAGGGCACGCCCCGCATCGGCGCCTGTGTCGCTCGCCCGGTGAACTATATCTGCATCGGCCTGAACTACGCTGACCACGCGGCGGAGACCGGGATGCCGGTGCCGAAGGAGCCGATCATCTTCGTCAAGGCGCTGAGTGCGTTCAGCGGCCCGAACGACGACGTGAAGCGCCCGCGCGGGTCCAAGAAACTGGATTGGGAATGCGAGCTGGGCATCGTGATCGGCAAGAAGGCCAGCTACGTCGCGGAAGCCGATTCGATGGATTACGTCGCCGGCTATTGCGTGTGCAATGACGTGTCGGAGCGTGAATTCCAGATCGAGCGTGGCGGCACCTGGGACAAGGGCAAGGGCTGCGATACGTTCGGCCCGACCGGTCCCTGGATGGTCACCAAGGATGAGGTCGCGGACCCGCAGAACCTGGGCATCTGGACGGAGGTCAACGGCAAGAAGATGCAGAACGGCTCGACCCGGACCATGGTGTTCGGCGTGGTGCAGCTTGTGTCCTATGTCAGCCATTTCATCACACTGCATCCGGGCGATGTGATCGCGACCGGCACCCCGCCGGGTGTCGGCGCCGGGATCAAGCCGGAGCCAGTGTTCCTGAAGGGCGGCGACGTGATGCGCCTGGGCATCGACGGCCTGGGCATCCAGACCCAGCGAGTCGTCGAGGCCTGACCTGGCCGCGGGGGGGGAGCGAACGCGTTCGCCCCCCGCCCGTTGCGGCACGACGGTATCCACGCATTACGGCGATGCAGAAAACTCTCCCCCCCTTCCCTTGCGGAAGGGGGCCGGGGGGAGGGGTAAAACCGCACGAACGTTGGGTGCTCCCATCCCGCCAAGGGAAGGACTTTCCTCACTCCCGAAACCTGTGCGCCCCCCCGGGGCACGCAGGCCGCCCCCCCCCCCCTCACCCCAATCCGGTCAGTACCGTTCGTCCGGCGCCACCACCCCGGGCGAGGCCCCAAACCGGCGCCGGTGCTGTTCCCACAGTTCGGCTGGGTCGGTGACGCCGGGTAACACCGCGTTCATCCCGCAGGTCGGACAGAGCGGCGTTTCCCCGTCGTCGATCCAGTCGATGACGTCCACCGCCTCAAACACATGCAGGCACCCACAGCAGCCACACAACATCCGTCACCTCGTTACCCGATCCGCCCAGCCGGTTTCCGCATCGCGGGTCCGAATCACGGGTCCCTTTGGCGACAATCCCGCAACCGGATAACACCGGTACATAGCACAACCGCACCGCCAGACAGGAACGCGATGCCCGAACCGCCCCGTATGTCGCCCCAACGCGCCGTCATCCTGCTGATCGTCGGCACCGCCTGCGTGCGCCTGCTGTTTGCCGAAGCGCTCGGGCTGGGCATGGACGAGAGCTACATGGTGGTCGCTGGCCGCGTGCTATCCTTGGGCTATTTCGATCATCCTCCCGCCGCATGGTGGCTATCCTGGGGCGCCGCCTGGCTGGCCGGGAACGAGAGCGCGCTGGTCGTCCGCCTCCCCTTCATCGCGCTGTTCGCGCTGTCCACCTGGCTGATGTTTCGCCTGACCGCGCTCGTCGCGGATGCGCGCGCCGGATTCTGGGCAGCCGTGCTGCTGAACCTGTCTCCGGTCTTCGGCGTCACCACCGCCACCTGGGTCCTTCCCGACGGTCCCCTCGACTGCGCTCTGCTCGGCGCCGCGCTATGCCTGCTGCATGCCCTGTCCGCGTGCGAACGAGCCGCCTGGGGTTGGTGGTCCGGCGCGGGCGTGTGCGCCGGATTGGCGCTGTTTTCGAAATACTCCGCTGTCCTGACCATCGCCGGCGCGGTCGTTTACCTGCTGATCGCCCGGGACCACCGGACGTGGCTACGACGACCGCATCCCTATCTGGCGGCCATGCTCGCCCTTTTGGTGTTCTCGCCGGTGATCCTATGGAATGCGACCCATGGCTGGGCATCCTTCGCGTTCCAGGGCGATCGAGCCGTCGGATTGCGCTTCCAACCCCTGGCGCCGTTGCAGGTCTTGCTGGGGGAAGCACTGTTCGTGCTGCCATGGATCTGGCTGCCGATGATGGTTCTGTTCGTCGCGGCCGCACTGCCGAGACGGATCGTGACGTCACCGGCGCCGTACCGGGTAGTCCCGGCGCGAGGGCACGCGGCTGAAACCGCCCCACGCAACCTGGCCAGGTCGGATTGGCAAGCGCGATTGCTGGCCTGCCTTGCCGCGCCTCCGATCATCGGTTTCGCACTGATCGCCGCCTGGTCCAGCCGACGGATCCTGTTCCACTGGGCCGCCCCCGGCTACCTGATGCTGTTCCCCCTGCTGGGCCAGGCGATCAGCGAGCGGATAGGGTCCGCCTGGGTGCGCAGAAGCATCGCGGCCACCGCCGGCCTGATCCTGATCGCCGTATCGGTCGTCAGTCTGCAAACCCGCTTCGACGTGCTGGGATCGGCCCTGACATTTGTCGCCCGCCAGGACCCGACATTGGAAGGCATCGATTGGACCTCGCTCCGCACCGACCTGACGGCGCGCGGCTTGTTGCCGCCGGGGACCGTCGTCGGTGTCCCAAGCTGGCGCGACGCGGGCAAGATTGGCTTCGGCCTGGGGCCCGACGTGACGATTCTCTGCCTGCACCAGGACGCTCGCCAGTTCGGCTTTGCTCACCCGCCCGCGTCGTTTGAGGGCCGGGACATCCTGATCCTGGTTGTTGGCGATCCCGCCCCCGCGGAAACCGCGCTGGCCGGCATGTTCGAGCGGATCGAGCGTCTGGACCCCGCCCCGATTGCCCTGCGCGGTCGGGTGCTGCATCAGGTCTCCGTGATGCGAGGCCACCGGCTGCTGCGCTAGATCATGATCACGCTGAGCGGGACGTCACAGCGTGTGAATCATGCGATCAAACAAAGAGCCAGAGCGGTTTTCCGTTTCCAGTCAGGGTGAAACCGCTCTGGCCGGCGGGGGGCGCTCGATAGGCCGAGCGGTACGCCACCACCGTTCGCCTGGGATCGGAGGCCTCCGCTGACGCCTCGTCGCCAGATGACGACGGCGTCGCTTCGAGGCCCAACGCCGAGAAAATCCGCCGACCATCAATACGCGACCGACCGCCATCAACCATTTGTTCATTGTTCGATCGCAAATATGGTTCGGCAATGCGGCCGAACGATCCGAAGGACGAATGACCAAACCTGCTCTGAAGCCGTTGCCGGACGCGGATCGCTTCTTGGACATGCTGCGTCTGCACGCCGCGTTCGCTGAAAATCGCCCGGGCGGGATCCGAGCGTCCCTGAAAGTGCACGACCTGTCGAAAGTCAACCTGGCGGGCCGGAACCTCGCCGGCATCGATCTGACCGGGGCCTGTCTTTGCGGCGCCGACCTGACCGGATGCAACCTGACGGACGCGATCCTGTTCGCGGCCGACCTCACCGACGCGATCCTCGATGGCGCCAACCTCACCCGTGCCAATCTGCGCGGCGCCACCCTGACCCGCGCCCATATCCAATTCGCCAACCTGTCGGAGGTGGACCTGAGGGAGGGCATGCTGATGGCCCATCGCGCCGGCAATCTGACACCGACCCGCACCTCCGCCACCACATCGATCGATGGTGCGCATTTGTTCGGCAGCCGCCTGACCAAGGCGCGCGCATCGCACGCCTTTCTGGGCAAAGCCAATATGCAGGACGCCAACCTGTCCGGCAGCAATTTCAGCGGCGCCGATCTGAACGGCGCCAACATGACCGGCTGCAACATGGCACGCGCCAATTTCACCGGCGCCAACCTCTCCGGGGTTCGGTTGGAAGGTGCCATTCTGAACCATGCCAACCTGACCGACGCGAACCTTTCGGACGCCTGCCTGCTGGGGGCTCTGGTCGACGATATCCGGATCGAGCGCACCGATCTGTCCAGGGTTCAACGCACCCGGACCCTGGACGAGTTGAATCTGGACATCCAGACCATTTTCCAACGGCACCAGACCTGGGTCGACAGCAACGGCCGCGACGGCGCGCGGGCCGATCTGTCCGGGCTGGACCTGCGCGATCTGGACCTCGGCGGGCTCAACCTCGGCGCCGCCGTGCTCAGCCATGCCGATCTGCGCGGCGCCAACCTGGCCGGAGCGCTGCTGATGATGTCCGATCTGGCCGTGATTGACGCGCGCGGGGCGAATTTCACCAACGCCGACCTGCGCGGCGCCAGCCTGGAGCGCGCCGCGCTGAACGGCGCCAACCTGACCCGCGCCCATATGGCACCCATGCATATCCGCGGTGGCCAGCGCTGGCCCGTCAATCTGCGCCACGCGCGCCTGAACGAGGCGCGCCTGTGTGGCGCGAACCTGTCCGAGGCGCGTCTCGACGAGGCGGACCTGAGCCGATGCGATCTGACCGACGCCAACCTGGCCGGCACGGTGGTCGATGGCGCCGACATGACGGGCGCCATCCTGACAGGAACCGAATTGGATACGGTGGATTCGCCCGCAACCAGAGCATAGGCATCCCGCCACCCGCTTCCGGCAAACCGCCCGCAGTCACCGCGCGGCGCGATCCGCTCGCCAATCCGGGCAGAACCGGTATCCGCCAGACCACATCCCGGAACGTTCATGTCGTAACACTGGACGGCGCGCGCTCTCGGCGGCATGGTCGCGCTGAATTCCGTGCACGGGCTTGAGATAACCGTGCCAGACAACATCTAAACGTCGTCACCGCGCGACGATCAGGAAACCGAACCGCCATGGACCACATCATCGGCCAGACACAACCCCAAGGGGCTGCCGACACCGCCGCAACCGCCGCCATGATCGTCGATGGCGACCAGAAGAGCTTTATGAAGGACGTCATCGAGGCATCGCGCACGATCCCGGTCCTGGTGGATTTCTGGGCGACCTGGTGCGGCCCCTGCAAGCAGTTGACGCCTACCCTGGAAAAAGTCGTGCGCGCCGCCGGCGGACGCCTGAAGCTGGTCAAGATCGACATCGACCAGAACCGATCCTTGGTGCAGCAGCTCACCCAGTTGGGGCTGCCGATGCAGTCGGTGCCCACCGTCGCCGCCTTCTGGCAGGGCCAGATCGCCGACATCTTTCAAGGCGCGCTCCCCGAGTCGGAGGTCAAGCGCTTCGTCGAGAACCTGCTGAAGAACGCCGGTGGCTCCATGCCCGCCGCCGACCTGCTGGCCGAGGCGAAGGCCGCGCTGGAACAGGGCGACGCGCAACAGGCCGGCGAGTTGTTCAGCGCCCTGCTGCAGGAAGAGCCCGAAAACGGCGACGCCTGGGGTGGGCTGATCCGCGCGCTGATGGCCCTCGGCCAGGAAGAACAGGCCGATGAGGCGCTGTCTCAGGTGCCCGAGAAACTGGTCGACCACGCCGAGATCTCCGGCGCCCGCAGTGCCCTGATGCTGGCCCGCGAAGGCCGAGAGGCGAAGGCCAAGCTGGACACGTTCCAAAGTCGGCTGGCCGCCGATCCAGCCGACCATCAGGCGCGCTACGACCTCGCCACCGCCCTGAACGCGATGGACGAGCGAGAGCAGGCGGCCGATGCGCTGCTGGAAATCATCCGCCGCAACCGCGCCTGGAATGAGGACGCCGCGCGCCTGCAACTGCTCAAATTCTTCGAATCCTGGGGCTTCGACGACCCGGCCACAACCGCCGCGCGTCGCCGTCTGTCCGCGGTTCTGTTCAGCTAGATGTCGCACTTCCACCCGCGCGCGGAGGATCTGCCCATCGAATTCCCGGTGTTCCCGCTGACCGGCGCCTTGATGTTGCCGCACGGCAAGCTGCCGTTGAACATCTTCGAACCGCGCTACAAGGCGATGGTCGAGGATGCCCTGGCCGCGCCCCGCATGTTCGCCATGATCCAGCCGGACCCGAATGCGACCGTCGGCCCCTCGGGCCCCGGGCTTTATCGGATCGGCTGCCTGGGGCGGCTGTCCTCGTTCAGCGAAACCGATGATGGGCGCTATCTGATCACCCTGACCGGCTTGCAGAGATTCGCGATCGACGCGGAACTGGGCATGCGTCGCGGCTACCGGCGCGTGCGGGCCGATTTTTCGCGTTTTGCTTGGGATCTGGACGCCCAACCCACGTTGCAAGGTGTGGAGCGGGAGCCGTTGCTGGCGGCCTTGCGAGCGTTCTTCTCCCATCGCGGCATCGACGCGAATTGGGACGCCATCCGCAAGATGCCCGATGAGGCGCTGGTCGTGACACTCTCGATGGTTTGCCCGTTCGAAGCGGCTGAAAAACAGGCGCTGCTGGAAGCCCCCACCGACGCGGATCGAGCCGCCACCCTGCTGGCGCTGTTGCAGATGGGCGCTGCTGGCCCGGACATGACGCCCGGCCGGCCCGTCAGTTGAAACGCGAGGCCGCATGAGCGACACGTCCATCCCTCCCGCTCCGAACAATCCCGCTCCGGTCGATCCGCGCCTGCTGGAAATCCTGGTGTGTCCGTTGACCAAAGGCCCGCTGGAATACGACCGCGCGGCCAATGAGCTGATCAGCCAGAAGGCCGGGCTGGCCTATCCGATCCGCGACGGCATTCCGATCATGCTGATCGAGGAAGCCCGTAAGCTGGACGAATAATGCCGATCGCGACCGAAATTCGGATGGACCGGCGCGAGCGTGTGCTGCGCGTCGCGTTCGACGACGGCACCAATTTCGACCTGCCGGCGGAGTATCTGCGGGTCGAAAGTCCCAGCGCCGAGGTGCAGGGCCATGGCCCCGACCAGAAAACCATCATCGCGAACCGGCGCCATGTCGGCATCATCGCGATCGAGCCGGTCGGCAATTACGCGGTGCGCCTGGTGTTCGACGACCTGCACGACACGGGCATCTTCACCTGGGAATACCTCCATGAGCTCGGCCGCGAACGCCAGCAGCGCTGGGCGGTCTATCTGGACGAACTGTCTCGCCGGGGGCTGAGCCGCGATCCGTCCTGATTGGATGGACGGCCCCGCGAATGCGGCGGGACGCGGTGTGAATTGCACGAAGGAGCAAAGAGCCAGAACGGTCTGCCCCCCACCACCGTCATTGCCGGACTTGATCCGGCAACCCGCCCCCCGCCGCTGAAGCGCGGGTTGCCGGGACAAGCTCGGCAAAGACTTTGATGAGACGCTTTCGGTCAATGCTCCGTGCGGTCGGTATCACACGCTGTTACGTTCCGCTCGGTGTGATCATGCTGTAGACATCGCCCAGAATGCCACCGCGCCCCCGCCGATTGACCGAAGCCGACCACGCCGAATGGGCACAATACACCCGTTCGATCGCGCCCCTGCTCGGCCGCCAACCCGTGGCCGCGCCGGACCCGCCGGCTCCACCGGCCATCGCGCCGAAGAAGCCCAGGCCGCTGCCGGCATCCGTCATCACCAAGGCGCGTCCGCCCGAGGTCACTGTCGGCGGCACCCCGGCCGGCGTCGACAATGCCACATGGCAGCGTTTGCGTGGCGGCAAGCTGGTGGCGGCGCGCCGGCTGGATCTGCATGGGATGACGGCACAGCACGCCTATCACGCCCTGCTCAGCTTCATCCGCAATGCCCATACCGACCGCGTGCGCTGCGTGGAGGTGATTACCGGCCGCGGCAGCGGTGAGGGCGGCGGCACGATCCGCCGGGAATTTCCCATGTGGCTCAACCTGCCCGATATCAGGCCGCTCGTCCTCGCGGCTTCCCATCCGCACGCGGCGAATCCTGGCTCCGTGCGGCTACTGCTACGACGCATCCGATGACGCCGTTCGGTGCGCGTCTGCGCGCGCTGCGGGAAGCGCGGGGCGTGACTCTGA
Organism: Nitrosovibrio sp. Nv4; assembly: GCA_943330455.2. GTDB lineage: Bacteria > Pseudomonadota > Alphaproteobacteria > Acetobacterales > Acetobacteraceae > Rhodopila. The sequence goes on from CALQHT020000056.1 coordinate 22,920, forward strand.
AGCACATGGCCGAAGGATTGCAGATTTCGGCCGCCTATCTGTCGGCGCTGGAGCACGGCAAGCGGGGCGCACCAAGCGCGGGGCTGGTGCATCAGGTCAATGAGTATTTCGGGCTGATCTGGGACGATGCGGACGATCTGGTGCACCTGGCGCGCCTGTCCCACCCAAGGGTCACGGTAAACACCGCCGGACTGACTCCCGAACAGACGGCCCTGGCCAACCGGCTGGCGCAAACGGTGCACCGTTTGACGCCGGAGACGGTGGCGGCCTTGCACGCGGTGCTGGACACGACGACACCGCAACCGAAGCCGCGACTGCGGCGTCCGGCGCGAAGTGGAGAATCCATGCCCCGCAACCCCGCCAAAGCTGCGCCGTCTGTTTGAAGCCCGTCGCAGATCGTTCGGCCTCGACCAGGAACTATGCCCCAGGGAACAAGACCATTGGTGCGCCGGAGTCGTGCCACGGACCACCACCGGCGTTTCGGGACGCCAGCCCGCAACCGGGTGCGATTCAACATTGTGCGGTGTGATATCGACGACCCGAACCATGGACCGATAGACTCGCCTCTCCGTCATTGCCGGACTTGATCCGCCCCACCTTCCGCCGCAGCGCTTGTTGCCAAGCCCGGCAATGACGAGGAGGCGTCTACTCGATCGCACAACTTTGGTCCGCGCCCCCCGCAACCGGGTGCGAACCAACGTTGTGCAATCGAGTAGACGCCTCACCGTCATTGCCGGACTTGATCCGGCAACCCACCCCCTGCCGCTGAAGCTCGGGTTGCCGGATCAAGTCCGGCAATGACGGTGAGGCGAGCCTATCGGTCCATGATTAGAATCGTCGATGCCATTCCGCACAATGTTGAATTGCACCCCCCGCAACCGTCGCGGTTGACATCACACCGCTCCATCCCTACTGTTTGCAGAGTCAAAAGCGTAGCTGCGTTCTTCCCGCCCTAACCAAAGCTCGCTGCAATCCTGTATGATGGCAATTTCGGCTGGACGCCCGTCCTGCCAGCCCATGCGGCTGCCCCTCCTCCATTATTCCAGAGCCCTGATCGAGGCATCACGATGCATCTCGCCGAACTGAAAATGAAATCGCCCGCCGATCTGGTGAGCTTTGCAGAATCGCTTAATATCGAAAACGCATCATCCCTGCGCAAGCAGGACATGTTTTTCGCCATCCTCAAAAATCTTGCCGAAAACGACCAGGCCATTCATGGCGACGGCACGTTGGAAATCCTGCCGGACGGTTTCGGCTTCCTGCGCAGTCCCGAGGCCAATTATCTGCCCGGCCCCGACGACATCTATGTCAGCCCCAGCCAGGTGCGCCGCTTCGGTCTGCGCACCGGTGACACGGTCGAAGGCCAGATCCGCTCCCCCCGCGATGGCGAGCGCTATTTCGCCATGCTGAAAGTGGAGTCGGTGAATTTCGAACCGCCGGAAGCCGTGCGCCACCGGATCAATTTCGACAACCTGACGCCTCTGTATCCCGACGAACGCCTGAAAATGGAAGTCGAGAACTTCCAGTCCGTCGCCAAAGGCCCCCAACGCGATTACACGCCCCGCGTGATCGACCTGATCTCTCCGGTCGGCAAGGGCCAACGCGCGCTGATCGTGGCACCGCCGCGGACCGGCAAGACCGTGATGCTGCAGAACATCGCCACCGCGATCGCCGCCAATCACCCGGAAGTGTTCCTGATCGTCCTGCTGATCGACGAACGCCCGGAAGAAGTCACCGACATGGCCCGCAGCGTGAAGGGGGAGGTCGTCAGCTCCACCTTCGACGAACCGGCGACACGGCACGTGCAGGTCACCGAAATGGTGCTGGAAAAAGCCAAGCGCCTGGTCGAGCACAAGCGCGACGTCGTCATCCTGCTGGACAGCATCACCCGCCTCGCGCGCGCCTACAACACGGTCGTGCCGTCATCGGGCAAGGTCCTGACCGGCGGTGTGGACGCCAACGCGCTGCAACGCCCCAAGCGGTTCTTCGGCGCGGCCCGCAATATCGAGGAAGGCGGCTCCCTGACCATCATCGCCACCGCGTTGGTCGATACCGGCAGCCGCATGGACGAGGTGATTTTCGAAGAGTTCAAGGGCACCGGCAACTCCGAAATCATTCTTGACCGGAAACTGTCGGACAAGCGCAGCTTCCCCGCCATCGACATCACCAAGTCCGGCACGCGCAAGGAAGAACTGCTGGTCGAAAAGAGCGTGCTGTCCAAGATGTGGGTGCTGCGCCGCATTCTCAGCCCGATGGGCACCGTGGATGCGATGGAATTCCTGCTGGACAAGCTGAAATACAGCAAGACGAACGACGATTTCTTCGAGGCGATGAATACGTAACCGACGTTTCCGACATCCGGGTTGGTCTGCCGACCAATACAAGCCGGCCGAATCGTCGACCGACAGCGCCCCCCTGCCCTCGTTGCTGGGCTTGCCCCCGCAACCCTCTCCCTGCCGATGAAGCATGGATTGCCGGATCGAGCTCGGCGATGCCGGCAGGGGGCGCCGATGGGGCATCGTTTCGGCCAGTTGGAATGAGCGGGCCGCTGACACTGTTTGCTTGTGTTGAGGCGAGCACCGACGAATAGTGCCGCCATGTCCACCTTCGTCACCCTGCGGGAGCAAAAGGCAGCCGAGCGGGAACGCCGCTGCCGGGCGGTGGAGGCGCTGAAGGGCGAGTTGTCGGCGTATGCCAGGGCGCATGGCGGCCGGTTTCTGCTGTACGGTTCGGCCGCGCGCGGGCATATGCGCCATAACAGCGATGTCGATATCCTGTTGGATTTTCCGAAGGAGGCGACCGACGACGCCTGGGTGTTCGCGGAAGATGCCTGTCGGCGGCATCGTTTGAGCCCGGATATAAGGCCTCGGTCCTGGTGCGGTCCGGCATTCCTGGACCATATCGACCGGGATATCGAGGTCGTGGCATGAGCGACGAACGATGGATCGAAGTCGACCGCGACATGGAAGCGGCGGTCAGACATTTTGCCGGCGCCGTCCGGTTGTTCGCCGATCCCGATCTCCGCACCGAGGACTGGGACGGCGATTAGACCCGGATGGGTCTTCTGCATGCGATGCAGGCTGGCCACACCTTGCTTGAGACAGCCCTTCTGCGAACCCTCCACATGCTCGGCGAGGCAAGGCCCACCGGAGAATACTGGCACCTGAACCTGATCAGGCGCGCCGCCACCGGACACCGGCCCTCCATCCTGCCCGCCGATGTTGCCCGATCCGCCGATCGGACACGGCGGTTCCGACATGTGGCGGTCCGGACCTACGACCAATTCGAACCGGATGAGGCGGATGGGGCGATCAAAGCCGCTTCCCAACTTGTGGAGACCCTGGTGCCGGCGATGGCTCGGTTCAAGGCGCAGGTGGACACGAGCGACGATTGATCAGGCCGCCATCGTAGTCCGATCGGCGATGGTCGGGGCGGAAAAACGGATACGAGCGTGCGAATTTCGGGGTAAAATCAGCCGATGGAGCGTTGGTAGCGGGCGCGGGACAGTCCGGACGGGGACTTTCTGGCATCGGGATCGCTCGAATATTTGCTTTTTGTTCTAGGGCGGCGGTGCGGGGAATGGCAAGGAAATTGTGAGTTTGGGTGGGTGGAACACCGAAAAACCCCTCCGAATGGGGGATTTTGGGGTGTTTTGCCTGGATTTCAGGCATTGGTTAACGTCGAGACCCTGAATTATGAATCGCGGCGAAAATCGCTGTTTGGCGATTGTGGCGATACCTGAGATTTTGGAGCTGGACAGGCGTGCACTGGATTGAACCGGCACGGAAATTTTGGCGTTCTTGAGAGATTACTTTAGGCTCTTATAGCGTTTTCTGTTGGTATGGCCCCAGACCGATGGCTCCGAGGATCATGGCGGCCGAACTCGCGGTCTGACCCATCGCTTCCAAGGTCCGGCGCCATCCGAGATAGTTCGGGAGGTTTTTTGTGGCGACCCC
>CALQHT020000057.1 GCA_943330455.2 Nitrosovibrio sp. Nv4
AAAGCCCCTCGCGGGGTTTGGGGCGGAGCCCCGAGACGCCTTACTCCGCCGCCTTGGCCGCCGGTTCGTCGCCCAGGCGGACGCCACGGACGACGTATTCGGCGGCGACCTTGATCGCCTCGACCATGCTGACCGCGCTGGCCTTGCCGGTGCCAGCGATGTCGAAGGCGGTGCCGTGATCGACGCTGGTGCGCAGGATCGGCAGGCCCAGCGTGACGCTGACCGTCTTCTCGAAATCCAGCATCTTGGCGGCGATATGGCCCTGGTCGTGATACAGCGACAGCACGGCGTCGTAGCGGCCGATCTTCGCCAGATGGAACACCGAATCGGCGGGCACCGGGCCGCTGATATGCATCCCCTTGGCGCGCGCGGCGGCGACCGCCGGCTTGATGCCCTCGATCTCTTCACGGCCGAACATGCCGTCCTCCCCGCCATGCGGGTTCAGCGCGGCGACCGCCAGATGTGGCTTTTCGTAGCCCAGTTGGTGCAGCGCCTTGATGCAGTTGTCGATGCCCTTGGACACGCGGGGCTCGGTGATCAGCGCGCAGGCCTGGGCGAGCGAGACATGGCGGGTCAGGAAGAAGATCTTCAACCCACTGATGGTGAACATCGTCATTTCCTCGCGCGCGCCGGTGTATTCGGCGAACATCTCGGTATGTCCGATGAAGGGGATCTTCGCGGCCTGGAGCGATTCCTTGTTGATCGGCGCGGTGACCACGCCCTGGATGCGGCCTGCCATCGCCAGATCGATCGAGGTCTTGATGGCGGCAAACGCGGCCTGTCCGCCGAGTGGCTGGACCTCGCCCATGCGCAGGACGGCGGGGTCGGTGGTTTCCTGGTGCAGCACGTCGATGGTGCCGGGGCGGTCGGCCATGTCCTCGGGGCCGGCGATGCGGTTCAGGGTCGCGTTCAGGCCGCAAACATCCAGCGCACGGGCCAGGATACGGGCGTCACCGATGACGAAGGTTTTCGAGAGGTCCCGGACCTCCTGCGACAAAGCGGCACGCACGCAGATCTCCGGGCCGATTCCGGCCGGGTCGCCCATGGTCGCTGCCAGAACGGGTCGCTGGGTCATCTGGGAGGTCTCCTCGATCGGTCTGCGGAAGCCTAATGGACGGCTCGCGAAATGGCCACTTTATTGCGGTGGATCGGACGCTTGGCCCCGGACGACTGCCAGGGCATGCACGCATTGCGGCAAAAGAGAAAATTCTCCCCCTCCCCTTGTGGGAGGGGGCGGGGGGTCTCCCGCAATCTTCCTGCGGCATCACCCCTCCCCCCAACCCCCTCCCGCAAGGGGAGGGGGAGAGTTTTCCTCTACCGCCACAATTTCAACCGCTCAGCCGCGGCGATCATGTCCGCCTCCGGCCCGCAATAGCTGAAGCGCAGGAACCGACTGCCCCGCGTCCGGTCGAAATCCACCCCTGGAGTCACCGCCACCCCCACCTCCGCCAGCATCCGCGCGCAGAACGCCACGCTGTCGTTGGATCGGTCGGCGATGTCGGCGAACAGATAAAACGCCCCCTCGGCCGGGGACAGGCGGGAAAATCCCGCCTCCGGCAACGTGCGCAGCAGGTGGGCGCGAGAGCGGCGGTAGCGGGCGATATTGGCCTGTAATTCCTCCTGGCAGTCGAACGCGGCCTCGGCCACCACCTGAGAGATATAGGGCGCGCTGATGAACATGTTCTGCGCCAGGCATTCGACCGGGCGGACCAAGTCCTCCGGCAGCACCAGCCAGCCGACCCGCCAGCCGGTCATGGAGAAGTATTTGGAGAAGCTGTTGACGACCACGGCATGCGGGCTGAACGCGGCGGCGGTGGCGATCGGGCTGTCATAGGTCAGCCCGTGGTAGATCTCGTCGCTGATCAGCCGCACCCCGTTGGCATCGCACCAGACGGCGATGGCGGCGAGTTCATGCGGGTGCAGCATGGTGCCGGCCGGGTTGCAGGGGCTCGCCACGATCAGCCCGTCTGGGCGAGGGTCCAACGCCTCCAGCATCGCGACACTCGGCTGGAACCGGGTCGCGGCGGTGGCTTCCATGATGACCGGCTGGATGCCCAGCGCAGTGAGAATATTCACATAAGGCGGATAGAACGGCGCGACCATGGCCACCCGATCGCCCGGATCGAACGCCGCCAGGAACGCCAGCGGGAAGGCCCCGGACGCCCCGACCGTCACCGCGATCCGCGCCACCGGCACGTCCACGCCGTACCAGGACTGGATATGCGCCGCGATCCGCTCACGCAGGCTGCGCAGGCCGAACGCCTCCGTATAGCCCAGCGGATGACCCGACCGCAGCGCGGCATGCGCCGCTTCCACCGCGCCGGCCGGCGCACCGGTGCCGGGCTGGCCGACCTCCATCCGGATCACATGCGGCGCGCCCGGAGGCAGAGCCGCCTGGCGCGCATTGGCCGCCGAGATGACGTCCATCACCATGAATGGCGGTGCGTTGGCGCCGCGGCCGATCTTCAGGACCATGTGGGGAGACCCCTCGTTAGAGCATGATCACGCTGCGCGGAACGTGAAAGCGTGTGAATCATGCGATCAAACAAAGAGCTAGAGCGGTTTGCCGTTTCCGGTCAGGGTGAAACCGCTCTAGCCGCCGCCGGACGCCAGACCGAATTCGCGGGGATCGGCCGCCCAGCCGCAACTCGCCGTCTCGCGCGGCAGATAGCGTCCGCAGGCGACGACATTGGCGCGTCCGGGATCGGGCACCTGGGATGGCATCGGCTGCTGCGACACCAGCGTGTTCATCATCGCCCCGGCCACCGCGACCGGAGCGCCCGCCTGCCCGGTGCCTCCCACGGCGGCGCGGAAGGATTTGGTGTTGTCGTTCCAGGCCAACGCCGCTGACAGCAAAGGCGGCGCAACCGAGGTCGGCGAGGCGGCCGCCAGAAAGCCCAGCCCGGGCATGATCCGCCCGGTGCCAAACAGGTTGTTCATCGTCAGCACGCACACCACCGCGTTGCCGTTCAGGTCCAGGGTCGCGAAGCTGGTGGACGCCGGGAGCGGCGGCAGCGGGTAATCCTGCGTCACCGGCGCGGCCAGCAACTGGTCCACACTGACCCCGCTGCCTTGCCGCCAGACCGATGCGGTGCCGGTCGCCCGTGCCATGGCGCCGTTCCAGTCTCCCGGTGTTTGCTGCAGGGTCTTGAACGCCGCCGCCGCGGCCAACCCGCCATCGGCCGGAGGCGGCAGGAAGGCAATCATGTCGTTGCGATAAGACAGCATCAGCGGCGTGGTCAGCCGGGGCAATGCGGTCCGCAGATCCGCCAGCGACAGCGGCCCGCCGATGCGCGCCGACGCGACCTCCACCCGGCGTGCCAGCCCACCCTGATAGAGGTCGCCGATGCCGTTCACGCGCATCTGGCTGATGGTCGCCGACAATTCCGGCTGGGTCAGGGTTTGCCCCTCGGCCAGCGGGACGCCGGACCGCAGGAAGACCTCGCGCGCCGCGGGATCGGCCGACAACGGACCGGCCACGACGGCCAGATCGCGGGCCAGAGCGCGCGAGACCGGCACGCCGAAGCGGGCGCCTTCCTCGACACCGCCCAGGAAGGTCTCGATCGGCCGGCTGCCATAGCGGGAGTGCAGCAGGAACATGCCACGCGGCATCAGCGGCAGCGCGGCCGGTCGGTCGGACCGAGCCCCGTATCCGGGGGGCGCGGACGGCAGGAACAGGATGGCCTCGGGCGTGCCCTGGTTGACCGATTTGGCGGTGGCGGCAAAGGCCAGGCAGGCACCGCCGCCGCCGATCCCGGCGCGGGACGGCAGGGTCACCGCCAAAGTGAAGCCGACCGCGACGGCGGCGTCCGCCGCGTTGCCGCCGGCCGACAATACCTCCCGTCCGGCCAGGGTCGCGCGGGGCTCATCCGAAACCACGCCGCCCAGGAACCCGCTGACGAACCCGGGCGTGCCGAGCTGCGGGGCAGGGGGGCCCATGAGGCTGTCGTAGGCGCTGCATGCGGGCAGCAGCGCGGCCAGGCCAAGCGCGACTGCCAGCCGGGATTGTGCCAGTATGGTGCTCATGATCCGCTGCTGCCCCATTCCCCGCCGGTTACCGCTACTCGCCATGGGTGCATTGCCCTTTGTGTTGTCGTGCCAGGTGGTGTCGTCCCGGTCGGCCGCGGCCCAGGGTCGAGGATCCGGGAACCCGCAACGGCCGCCAATCGTGCTGATCCGGGATGCCGAAACCGAAACCCTGCTGCACGGCTTCGCCGATCCCCTGTATCGCGCGGCAGGCCTGGACCCCAGGCTGATCCGCATCACGTTGGTACGGGATCGTGCCTTAAACGCCTTCGTCACGACCGGCAACCGGATGTTCATCCACACCGGGCTGATCCAACAGGCCAATTCCGCCCTGGAGGTGATCGGCCCCATCGCGCATGAAACCGGGCATGTGGCGCATGGCGACATCTCGCGCCTGCCGGAGATGGCCTATCAGGCGATGATCCAGTCCCTGGGCTCCCTGTTGATCGGGGCGGCGGCCGGGGCGGCATCCCGCAATCCCGGCGTTGCCGTCGGTGCCGCGCTGGGCGGCGCGTCCATGGCCGAGCGGCAGTTTATGTCCTTTTCCCGCGCGCAGGAGGAATCGGCGGACCAGTCGGCACTCGGCTATCTCGACCGGCTCGGCTGGTCGGCTTCCGGCATGATGGCCATGTTCAGCCGGCTGGAGCAGGAGGAGGCGCTGGTGGTGAACCGGCGCGATCCCTATCTGCTGACGCATCCGATGACCCGGGACCGGTTCAATTTCGTGCAACGCCATGTCCAGGCGAAGTCGTCCGTTGGGGTCGCCGCGACGGCCGCGTTCGAGGCGCCGTTCCAGATGGTGAAAGCGAAACTGAACGCGTTCATCGACAACCCCGCCATCGTGGCGCGCAACTACCCTCAGTCCGATGTCTCCGCTCCGGGCCGCTATGCGCGCGCCGTGCTGGATCATCGGATGGGCCATCGCGATTCGTCGGTCCGGCTGCTGGACAGCCTGCTCGCCGAACAGCCGACGAACCCCTGGCTGAATGAACTGAAAGGCCAGGTGCTGTTCGAGGGCGGACAGCCGAAAGCCGCGATCGCCCCCTATATGCAGGCGGTGCGCTATGCCCCGGACCAGCCGCTGATCCGCCAGAGCCTGGGCCACGCCCTGATCGAGTCCGGCGATCCGGCCAATCTGCGTCAGGCGATTACCCAACTGCAATTCGCGCAACGCCAGACCCGCGACGACGATCGCACCTGGCATCTGCTGGGCATCGCCTGGGGGCGGCTTGGCGATATCGGCGAAGCCAATCTGGCCCTCGCCGAGGAAGCCATGCTGGTCGGCGACATCCCCACCGCTCGGCGTTTCGCACGTCAGGCGGCGGATGTGCTACCGTCCGGTCCGTCGAAGCTGCGCGCGCTCGACATCAGCAACGCCGTCAAGAAAGAGAACCGCTTATGAGACGTGTATTCCAGGCCGGTATCTTGTCCACGGGTATTTTGTCCACGGGCATCTTGTCCACGGGTATCCTGTCGGCCGCGATGGTGTCGATGCTGGCGCTGCTGTCCCCGGATCGGGCCATGGCCGCCGGGTTCAGTCCGGAACAGCGCGCCGAGATCATCGACGTTGTGCGGGAAGCCCTGAAACAGGACCCGTCGATCCTGCGGGACGCGATCGCGGCGGTGCAGGCCGATGAAGCGGCGCGGGAACAGGCGGCGGCCAAGGCGGCGCTCGCCAGCACCAAGGACATGCTGATCGATCCGGCCGATCCGGTGGGCGGCAATCCGCGCGGCGACGTGACGATCGTTGAGTTTTTCGACGTCCGCTGCGGCTATTGCCGGCGGCTGGAGCCCACCATGGCGCAGTTCATGAGCCAGGATCGCAATGTCCGGCGCGTTTATAAGGACCTGCCGATCCTCGGGCCGGGCAGCGTGCTGGGCGCGAAGGCGCTGCTCGCGGCGCAGAAGCAGAACGCCTACGAAAAACTGCGGGAGGCGCTGTTCAAGGCACCGCCCGACGTCACCAAGGCCAGCATCGAGGCCGAGGTCAAGAAATTGGGCCTCGATTGGGGGCGTCTGTCCCGCGACATGGACGATCCGGCGATCCAGGCACGGATCGACGCCAATCTGGGGCTGGCGCAGGCTTTGGGGATCCAGGGAACGCCGGCGATGGTGATCGGGGACGAACTGGTGCCGGGGGCTATCAGCCTGTCCGAGTTGAAGCGTGTGGTCGCGGTCGCGCGGGACGCGAAGAAGTAGCGGTGCAGAGAAAATCCTCCCCCTCCCCTTGAGGGAGGGGGTTGGGGGGAGGGGAAACTTCGCCCGGAAATTGCGTAAAAACCCCTCCCCCCAACCCCCTCCCACACGGGGAGGGGGGGACTTTTCTCCAATCGGCGCGTGATCGGGGGCAGCCAGCCGTTGGCATGGCGTGACATTGCCTACCGCGCTCGGTAATGCTCGCCGCTCATGTGCACCGTCATCACCCTGATCCGTCCCGGCCACGCGTGGCCCATCGTGCTTGCGGCCAATCGCGACGAATCCCTGCATCGGGACTGGGATCTGCCGGCCGAACACTGGCCGGACCGGCCGGGCGTGATCGCCGGGCGCGATCGATCGGCCGGAGGCACTTGGATGGGCATGAACCGTCACGGCGTCGTGGCCGCCGTCTTGAACCGGCAAGGTTCTCTGGGTCCCGCTCCGGGCAAGCGCAGCCGGGGCGAATTGCCCCTGATGGCGTTGGAGTATGACACTGCCGCCGGCGCGACCGCCGCGATTTGTGCGTTGAACGCCGGACAATGGCGCGGCTTCAATCTGGTGCTTGCGGATCGCTCGGGCGCGTTCTTCGTCCGTGGTCTCGGCCACGGGACGCCGCAGGCTGAGAAGCTGCCGAACGGATTGTCGATGGTGACGGCGCATGATCCGAACGACCCGGACAGTCCGCGAGTGGCGCGCTATTTGTCCCGTTTCACGGCCGCACGCGCGCCGGAACCCGAAGATTGGACGACGTGGAAATCCATTCTGGCGGATCGCTCGGGCGACGCGGCGGAGCAGTTGAACGTCGTTCCGCGTGGTGGTTTCGGGACCGTGTGTTCGTCTTTGGTCGCCTTGCCGCTCGACGGCCCGCCGGTCTGGCTGTTTGCGCCGGGCCCGCCGCATGAGGCCGCGTTCGCGCCGCTCTGGTAGCACCGTATCGACACGGGTTTGACGACCTGTCCAAGCCTCAGCGAACCACCACCCGTCGCCGATCCTGGTCCGCGGCGGCGTCCGTCAGGTAAAGCGTCACGTCGCCGAACCAACGGCTTTCGAACGTGATTCGCACCGGCAGCCTCGTGCCGCCCGCCGGTGCCCCTGGCAGGGAATTGGCCAGCCACGCCGACCCTTTCATCGGCTTTTGCCCAGCCTTCCGATCGGCATCCAACCAGAACCCCGCCACCATCTGGCCCACGAAATCGCACCGCAGCGCCGGCCCCGTGAAGACCGAACGCGAGGACGGTGGCACAATCTCCTCCCCGACCGTGCGGGCCGTCACGTCGGAGGCGCGGCGTCCGTCGAACACTCTGGTGGTGCCCTCGCATCCGCCGGTTCGGCGCGCAACCCGCACCAGCTCCGCCATGGCGGACAGAGAATCGACCGAGTTGGCCTGGATTTCGGGCGGAACCGGCTCGCGTTCGGTCTCGTTGGGCGGGATCAACTGGCGCACCAGCGGTTGGCCCTGCTTGTAGTCGATCAGCGAAAACCGCGGCTCCCCCCGTATTTCGCCCTGGCTGAGAAACTGGTGCGGGGCGGGACGGTCGGCGCGCCAATTGCCGTCGACGGTGGTCACGGTCTGGGTGCGGAACAGCCATCCGACGACCCCCGTGGTCCGCAGGGCAAGCTCGACGCGATAAGCATTGGGATCAAGCTGGAAGCTCGCATCGACGGCCGCGATTTGCAGCCCGGCGGCGTAGGCGACGTAGCTGACCCGCACTGGTGTCTCGCTTCCGGCCTGGACAGTCGCGAGAGCCGAACCCAGAGCCCCTTGCGCGCCGGCCAAACCCCCGCTCCGCGTGCTGTCCTGGGCGTGCCCCGGCAGAGACAAGCCGAGGAGACAACAGACCGCGACCAACGGAACGACAACGTGCGAGCGCATGCAAGACAGGTGTTGCGTCCCCACCCGTAAGGCAAGGCCTCGCCGCCCAAGACCCCATTCAATCGGTGGCGTCGTCATCCGCCGCGATCGGTTCGCCGCAGGCCGGGCAGGTGTCGCCGCATTGGGCGACCTTCAGGTCGATGCCGCAGCTTTGGCAGATCAGATGGTCCGGCTGAGGGCGTTCGTCTTGCATGGGGCGCCTGTTGGGTTGGGACAGCCTACACGTCCGTATCGGAATCCCCCTATCGCATCCGGTCCGCATCGGCCAGCGATAACACCGACCCGGGTGCGAACCAAAACTGTGCGATCGAGCACTCGATTCACCGTCATTGCCGGACTTGATCCGGCAACCCGCGCTTCGACGGCAGGGGGGGGCGGATTAAGTCCGGCAATGACGGTGAGGCGGGCCTATCGGTCGATGGTTAGAGTCATCGATACTACTCCGCACAATGCTGAATCGCACCGGACTGACCCGCCAAAGCCACCGATCCTCCCAAGGCGTCTCCCCAGCAAGCGCCCCGGGCCGGCGGTTCCGCCGTCTTCCGCCTCTACGCCGGACACGCTAACCAATCTCCATGTCCGACCCCACCACAAGGCCGAGTCTGGCCGATCTTTTCCTCGGCTTCTTCACCGTTGGCGTCTTCGGCTTCGGCGGCGTCCTGCCCTGGGCCCGCCGCCTGGTGGTCGAGCAGCGTCGCTGGATGACCGCCGCCGAATTCACCGAGCTTCTCGGCCTTTGCCAATTCCTGCCCGGCGGCAACATCATGAACGTCACGGTCGCCCTCGGCGCCCGTTTCCATGGCGTGCTTGGGTCGGCCGCGGCGTTTTTCGGCCTGATGATCGGCCCGGTTGCCGTCGTCATCCTGCTGGGTGTCGTCTACGACCAGTACAAGGACCTGCCCGTCGTCCAGCGCGCCTTTGCCGCCTTGGCCGCCGCCGCCGCCGCTTACGTCCTGGTCGCCGCCCTCCGCATCGCATCCCCTCTGCGCACCAAGCCGCTCGGCCTTGCGGTCGCGGTCGTCACCTTCGGCGCCATCGCCTTGCTGCGCCTGCCGCTGCTGCTCGCCCTGCCGGTGCTGGCCGCTTTGTCCATCGCGCTGTCCTGGAGGACCCGGTCATGAGCGGCGCCGATCCCCTGGTTGATCCCTTGGCCAGCCTCGCCTTGGTGTTCGCGCAACTGTCGCTATTGGCGTTCGGCGGCGCCAACACCATCATCCCCGACATGCAGCGCCAGGTGGTGGAGGTCCATCACTGGTTCGGCCCCGCGGAGTTCGCCGCCTTGTTCGCCCTGGCGCAGGCGGCGCCGGGTCCGAACATGATGGTGGTCAGCCTGATCGGCTGGAACGTCGCCGGCATACCGGGTGCATTGGTCGCGACGCTCGCGGTCGCCGGTCCGTCCTCGGTGCTGACCTATCTGGTGGCCGGCGCCTGGTATCGCTTCAAGGATGCGCCGTGGCGCAAGGCGATCCAGCGCGGGCTGATGCCCGTCACGGCCGGGCTGCTGATGGCCAGCGCCGCGCTTCTGCTGCACGCCACCGCGATCGACTGGGTGACCATGGCGGTCATCGTCGTCACCGGCTTCCTGTTCATGTTCACCCGCCTCCACCCGCTGCTGGTCCTGGCCGGAGCCGCGCTGGTCGGCGCCTTGGGAATCCCCGCATGACCGACAACACGCTTGCAGCACGTCGAAGCCGAGCGGAATCGTGGCTCATGGCGTGGGATTCGCAGGGTATCCACCGCACGGGCACCCAGGGCGATCATGCCGGAGCCGACTGGCTGGCCGCGGAGGTCGCCGCACTCGGCGCGACACCGGTCATCGAACCCTTCGCCTTCGACCGCCTCGATCCCATCGAGGCCTGGGTGGAGGTGGACGGCACCCGGATCGAGGCCATCCCGGTCTTCGATTCCCCGGGAAACGACGATCTGACCGCCCCGTTGGGTCCGGATGGGATCGAGATCGCGACCCTGTCCCCGCAAGCCGTCTACACCGAGCCCTACCGCACGATGCGCCAAAGCGCACGCCACCGCGCCCTGGTGATCGTCTGCCAAGGGGCAAATCCGGGCCTGGGTCTGCTGAACGCGGAACAGTTCCGCACGCCGTATGGTGCACCCGCGTTGCATGTCTCGACCGAATTCGGCGCCTTGCTGCGGGCCGCCGAACAACGCGGCGCTCATGCGCGGTTCGTCTCGCGGGTCCGGCGGACGCCGACCGAGGCGCGCAACGTCGTCGTGACGATTCCGGGCCGCGACCGGACGCAACCGCCGCTGGTCGTGATGACCCCGCGCAGTTCCTGGTGGCAATCGACGTCCGAGCGTGGCGGCGGCCTGGTCTGCTGGCTGGAGACACTGCGCATGCTGCTGGCGAACCCGCCCGGGCAGCCCCCCAGGCGTGATGTCGTCATGACCGCGAACAGCGGCCACGAACTGGGTCATCTGGGCCTGGACGCGTTCGTCGAGCAGCGTCCCGCCTGGGACCGACCCGGCGGCGCCACCTGGGTGCATTACGGCGCCAATCTCGGGGCGACCGGCGGTCAGTTATCGGTGATGTCGGCGTCGGACGACCTGCGACAGGCGATGCACGCCGCCCTGAGCGCCGCTGGGCAGCCGCCCGAAATCATGGCGCCGCCGACCCAGGTGCCCAGCGGCGAAACCCGCGACATCCACCGCGCCGGCGGCCGTTATGTGACCCTGGTCGGCAGCAATCCGCTGTTCCATCTGCCGAACGACCGGTGGCCCGATGCCGTCGACGTCGATCGGATCGTGCGGATCGCCGCGGGGGCAGGAGCAGCTTCGGACGCGATGGTGCGCGATCTGCGCCATTGACCCTTTGCCATTGACCCTTTGGCGCTGGTGGTCCCGCCGTTCGGTCGTTTTCCAGCCCGTCTTAACCCTTCCTCAATCCCAAACCGGCAACCTGCCGCCATGGACCATGGAAGGAGTCAATCGTGATGTTGAACCGGCGCTTTGTCCTCATGGGGCTCGCCTTGCTGTCCGGCCGGGGAGCGCTCGCCGCGTTGCCGGCACCGTCTGGCAAGAAAGTGTTGAGCATAACCGGACGCATCGGCGCGCCCAACCAAGGCACCAACGCCGTGTTCGACATGGCGATGCTTGAATCGCTGGGCCTGGTGACCTTGCGCACCACAACCCCGTGGTTCACCGGCGAAGTTGTGTTCGAGGGTGTACCCATGACGACCCTGATGGATGCGATCGGAGCGTCGGGGGAAAAGCTGATGGTGTTTGCGCTCAACGACTACACCACCGAAATCCCAATGGCGGATTTCGCCAAATACAAGCCGATCCTCGCGGTGAAACGCGATGGCCGCTACATGCCGGTCAGCGACAAGGGGCCGCTGTTCATCGTCTATCCCTTCGACAGCAGCGCCGAACTCAAAAGCCAGAAGTTCTACAGCCGTTCGGCGTGGCAGATCGCGCGGATGGAGGTTGTTTGAAAGGATTTCTCTGCCATAACTGACGTCTCGATAGGGGGCCTGGGTGAGATGGTTGTTCCGGTGGACTGGGCGAGGGGACGTCGGGCCGGCGCGGACAGCGTTCACGCCGTTGGCCCGATCTGTCCGTTGCGCCCATGCCGCGTCCGCGGCCGGTTGCCCTTCAGGCCCTTCGTAACGGATGCAAACGGCCGCGCGCCTCTGGAAATGGTTGCTGATCGTCGCGGTCGTCTTGCTGGCCTGCGCCGCGGTTTACGTGTCGTATGAGCTCTATCGTCACCAACGGATCCTGGAGACCTCGATCCGATACAATGTGGCCTGGAGCGTCAGTCAGTCCGTCACCGAGTTCCTGCGCCTGCAGCAAGTCATCTATCAGGCCGCCCTGGACGGTGAGGACAGCGAAGCAAGCCTGCGCTTCGACATTTGCGTCAACCGCGTCTCGCTGCTGCGCGCGGGGGAAGTCGCGCGCTTCGTCTCCAGCGATCCGGTCCTGACCGGGGTCGTCGATCGTTTCGAACAACGCCTGCGCCAGATCGAACCGCTGATCGAAACCATCGCGGATCCAAAGAATGCGAGGCAGGCGCTGGACATCCTGGAGCCGGGAACCGCCGATCTGATCCGGCTTTCAGCCGCATCCAACGTCTACAGCGCCGGGCTCGCCGCCGAAGGGCAGGCCGATCTGATAGAGATGCACTGGCTGTTTACCACGTTTGTCGGGGTGCTGATCGTCTTGGGAGTCATCCTGATCATCGTCCTGGTGCGCCGGATGACGGAACTGGGATCGACCAAGCACCGGTTGGAGGAAAGTGCCCAGGAACTGCGCCTGGCCCTGGTGCAGGCCGATGCCGCCGGCAAGGCCAAAGCCCGCTTCCTCGCGACCATGAGTCACGAAGTCCGCACCCCCATGAACGCCGTGCTCGGCCTGGCCGGCGCCCTGCTGGACGAACAATTGCCGCCTCGCCAGCGGGAGGTGGTGGAGACGATCCGCACCTCCGGTGACAATCTTTTGCGGATTCTGAACGACATCCTGGACTTCTCGAAGCTGGATGCCGACTGCATGACGTTGGAGGATGCTCCGTTCTCCCCGGCGGCCCTGACGCGAGAGGCTGTCTCCCTGCTCGCGCCGCGGGCCGCCATGAAGAACCTGACGGTCTCCGCCGATGCCGATGCGGATGTCGCCCCGATGCTGATGGGCGATGCAGGGCGCATCCGGCAGATCCTGCTGAACCTGATCTCCAACGCCGTCAAATTCACCGAAATCGGCCATGTCAGTGTGAAGTTGCGCCAGATCGAGCGCGCGGGTGGGACGACGGGCGAGAACGCAACGATCGAATGGATCGTGCGCGACACCGGAATCGGCATCCCGCAAGATCGGATCGGCGGGCTGTTCGGAGAGTTCATGCAGGCCGATGCCACGATCAGTCAGCGCTATGGCGGCACCGGACTTGGTCTGGCGATCAGCAAGCGCCTGGTCCTGCAGATGAAGGGCGCCATCTGGGTCGAGTCGAACCCGGGGGAGGGGGCCGTCTTTCGGGTCCGCCTGACCTTGCCTGTGGCCGATCCGCCGCCGGTCGTGGTGGCGGACGGGCGCGATGCGACGCGCCAGTTCCAGGAAGCCCTGAGCGTGATGGGGCGTCCGCTGCGCATCCTGTTCGCGGAGGACAATCCCACCAACCAGTTTGTCATACGCCAGTTGCTGAAAGGCTTCGCGGTCAACCTGGACATGGTGGCGGACGGCACCGAAGCGGTCGAAAGCGCGTCGAGCTTCCTCTATGACCTGATCTGTATGGACATGCGGATGCCCGACCTGGACGGGCCCGGCGCCGCGCGCGCCATCCGCGCCATGGGCGGGCGCCTGGCAAAGATCCCCATCATCGCAATCACCGCCAATGCCTTCCCCGAAGACGTCAAGACCTGCCTCGATTCCGGGATGAACCATTTCGTCGCGAAACCGGTCAATCGGGATACCCTTCTTCTGGCGATCCTGGACGTGTTGGATATGTCGCGCGTGAACGAGCCGGTTCCCATCAACCAGCCCATCCCGGTGGACACCGGCAACACGTCGCCGATGGTCGATCCGGACGCTTTCGCGGAGCTGTTGGAGGCCCTGGGCGAGGACGGGATCGGCGAAATGCTGACGGTGTTCGTGGCTGAAATGGAGCGCCGGTTGGCGTTCCTGGCAGTCGGCACCGATGATCGTGAGCTGCTGATCCGCGAAATCCACAGCACCAAAGGCGCGGCGGGAACCATCGGGGCGGCACGCCTGTGCGAACTGGCCGCCGCGATCGAACTCCGCCTGAAAGCGGGCGAAACATGGCGGCCGGACGATCGGACCACATTGGCCGACGCATTCCATGCCTATATCGGCGATCCGCTGGTGTCTCCCCATATGTCAGCCCCCGTGAGCTGATACCAATCGTCGGCGTCAATGACCCACTGGTGATGCAACCCGGTCATGGCGGAGGCGGAAGAGGCGATCCGGCCGCGGGTTGGTACGGCACCCACCCTTCCAAGCGGGCGCAAGATTTGCCACCATCCACGTCATGGGCCGGCCTCGGCTCATGCGCATCCAGCCTACCCGGCGGCGCCTCTATCACCCGTTCGCTGGCAGGGCCCCATGACCGATCCGATCACCGTCGCCGTGCTGCAAAACCGCCTGAACGCCATCGCCGAGGAAATGGGCGAGGCCATGCTGCGCACCGCCTATTCGCAGATTCTCAACTCGTCCCGCGATTTTTCCATCGCACTGATCGATGCAAGCTGCCGCCTTGTGGCGCAGGCCGATCACATCCCGGTGCATGTGGGCGCCATGCCCTGGGCGGCTCGGGCCAATGCCGATCGGTTTCCCAATCCGTCGCCGGGCGACATCTATATCCTGAACGACCCCTATCGCGGCGGGTCGCATCTGCCCGATCTGACCGTGTTCGTGCCGGTGTTCGCACCCGGTCCGAACGGACCGACCCTGATGTTCTGGTCGGTGAACCGGGCGCATCACTCCGATATCGGCGGCGCCACGCATGGTGCCTACAACCCCGCCGCCACCGAAATCTGGCACGAGGGTTTGCGCCTGCCGCCCATCCGCCTGACCGAGAACGGCGTGTTGCGCGAAGACCTGCTGGAGATGCTGGCGCTGAATGTCCGCCACCCGCGCGATTTCCGAGGCGATCTCGCGGCCCAGATCGGCTCCGCCAAGCTGGGCGAGCAGCGATTGGCCGCGGTAATCCAGGAATTCGGCGCCGATGTGCTCGCCGATGCCATCGACGCGATGCTGGATGCGGCGGAACGCCACGCCCGTTCCACCGTCGCGGCCTGGAAGGACGGCGAGTATTATGGGGAGGCCGTGCTGGACGATGACGGGTTCGGCAAGACCGACATTGTCATCCGCGCCCGGGTCTCCAAGCAGGGCAGCGACGTGACGGTCGATCTGACCGAGTCCGATCCGCAGGTGACCGGCTTCATCAACTCGTCG
Source organism: Nitrosovibrio sp. Nv4 (assembly GCA_943330455.2). GTDB lineage: Bacteria > Pseudomonadota > Alphaproteobacteria > Acetobacterales > Acetobacteraceae > Rhodopila. The sequence goes on from CALQHT020000057.1 coordinate 15,011, forward strand.
CACGCCAACACCCAGTCGGCGGTTGCGATGGCGTTCGCCTTCCTGCTGGATCCGGACGTGACCAAGAACGAAGGCGCGTTTCGCCCGCTGACCGTCCGGCTGAAGGAAGGCACCATCGTCTGGGCGCGGGAGGGCGCGCCGGTGACCATGTGCACCAGCCATTGTTCCAACGAAATCGTCGAGGCAATCATCGTCGCCCTGTCCGGCGCCTGTCCGGAACGCGCCATGGGCGGCTGGGGCCGGCGTCTGCGGATCGCGCTGAACGGGACCGACCCGCGCACCGGCCGGCGGTTCATCTGGCACATGTTCCAGGCGCGGCCCGGCGGCGGCGGATCGGTGGCCGGCGACGGGTATTCCACGATCGGCGAATGGCACTCCGCCGGCGGCATCAAGTTCGGCTCGATCGAGGTCGCGGAGACCCGCTTCCCCTTGGTGTTCGAAACGCATGAATACCGACCCAATTCCGCGGGCGACGGCAAGCATCGCGGCGGCTATGGCGGTGATATGCTTTTGCGTGTGGAAGCGGTGGGCAACTGCATCGCCAACACGGCCGGCGAGGGGGTGGTGCACGGGGCCCGCGGCATGTTGGGCGGCTCCGACGGCGCGCCGCATGATTATACCCTGTTGGCGCCCGGCGCGGCCCCGCGGAAGCTGAAAAGCAAGGAGATCAGCGTGCCGGTGCCGACTGGCAGTGTTATCCACGTGCTGTCGGGTGGCGGCGGAGGTTGGGGCAAGCCCGAGGACCGCGATCCGGCGGCCCGCGCGAAGGATGTGGCGGAGGGGTTGGCGGGCTGAGGCGGGAAGGCCTTGGGGCTCTGCCCCAAACCCCGCGAGGGCTTTGCCCCCTCGACCCCCACCAAGGCTGGGCATTGGATGCCGTTTATGGGGTCAGGGGGGAAAGGGGGCCGACCATGGCGTTTCAACGTCCGTGTTGGCCCCCTTTCCCCCCTGACCCAATAGATCGCGGTCCAGGGGCCGCGCCCCTGGTGGGATCGAAGGGCGAAGCCCTCGCGGGGTTTGGGGCGGAGCCCCAAGGCCTTCCTTCCTCCACCCAATCGATCCAACCCAAGCTGCCGAGGCTGCGAAGACAATGCGGCCAAGCAACATTGCCACCGAGGCCGCGTCCGGATATCGATCCCGCAATATTCCGTACTTCAATCCGTCAAACGGCGTTGCCTGGGCTGGCGCCCCGCTTCCGTTCGTTTCACGATGGGCTAACGATCGGGCGACCAGATTGTGCCGATCCGGGGAGACATGAAGGATGACGCATAGGACTTTGGCCGACGCCGACGCAGCCAGTGGGGCCGCGCGCGAGGGGCTTGATGCAAGGTCGATTTCGGGCTTCTCTAACCTGCTGGGTCAGCCCGGTCCCCGCCAACGCAGCAATCTCGGCAACGATCCGGTCGCCGCGCGCGCTGTTCTGGCGGCTTTGACGAATGGATTGCCGATCGCGCCGTCCACCGAGGCGCCCACCCCGTCGCCACATCCGCTTTGGGGCACCGTCGCGCTGAAACCCGGGGTCAATGTCGACGACAACCCGTTCATCCCGGCCGGTTACACCTATCTTTTGCAGTTCGTCTCGCATGACCTGATCCAGGTGAGCGTGCCGTTCTGGGCCGCGGCGGATGCCGGCATCGGAAGTCGCAACCTGCGCGGCGCGGGGCTGCAATTGGACACGCTCTACGGCGGCGGTCCCATCGCCTGCCCGGTGGCGTTCGAGCCCGCGGGTCGCTCCACCAGTGAGCGTAGCCTGCTGCGCCTGGGGCGCGTCGCGGGGGCGAGCGCGTCCGCCTACGACAGCGCACCGGAAGGGGCGGGCGGAGTCTGCCCCTTCCGTGACGTCGCCCGCGTAAACATCATGAACGGGCTCGGCACGCCAGGGGATGCCCGCGATTCGGTGAATTTCAGCAACGCCCACCACACCTATATCGCCGACGCCCGCAACGACGACACCGTCCTGATGACGCAACTGACGGTGCTGATGTCGATGGCGCATAACGCGATCGCCGCGCAGGTCGATACGATGTCGTCGGAAGCGGCGTTCGGCCACGCGCGCAACGCCATGCTGCTGATGTATTACAACATTATCACCGACGACCTGCTGAAACATGTTCTCCACCCGTATATCTACCGCCGGCAACGCAACCGTTCGGCGTCGGACAAGGATTGGCTGTGGAAGGACGCCGACATCCCGTTGGAGTTCAGCCACGGCGCCTTCCGTGCCGGCCACGCGATGGTGCGCGGTCATTACAAGATGAACGACCGCGTGCCCGGCAAGCTCGACATCGTCACCATCGTCGATGGCAATCATTCCAGCGGCGATGCGTTTCATCCGCTGCCGCCCGGCTGGGTGCTGCAATGGTCGCATTTCTTCGATCTGGGGCAGACGCCGAATTTCAGCCGCCGCATCGGACCTACGAAATCGCGCCTGGATCACGAAAGCCTGTTCCCGAATGGCGGATTGTCAGGCCCCGACGGCATCTCTTTCCGCGACGCGCTCAGTGCCGCCATCGCGCGCCCCTGGAAGGTCGATGCGCTGATCGAGGAAATCGACAAGCGTTCCCCCGACCTGATCCCGCATGATTGGCTGTTCGGCGACCGCGCGCCCCGTCGTGCCGCGATCAAGGATTGGTTGCAGCAGGTGATCGGCAACGGCCCCGACAGTGCCGGCCAGGTCGCGACCCTGACGGAGGATATGCCGCTGCCGATGTTCGTGTTGCTGGAAGCGGCGCGCGATCCTGATGTGCGGGGCAAGAGCCTTGGTGTTCTGGGCTCCATCATCGTGGGTGAGGTGATCGGCAGGCGGGCGGCCGAGGGCAAGGAACAGCTCAAGCCCATGCTGGACGCGACGCGCGATGCGCTGCCGGCGGACCTGTGGCGGGCGATTCGCAATGTCGATTCCATGCCGGAGTTGGTGCGCTTCGTGGCGACCCATGGTGGCCTGGCCAAATGCACCGAGATGCCTTTCATCTGACGTTACACGTATGACCAAACATGTTGGCGAGCGCCTGGCGCTGCTTAGACAAAGGAAGACCTGATGTCCGGACCATTCACCAAGTCCATTCTGTCCTGGGGCAGAGCGGTCAAGAGCTGGGCCACCGGCCTCGACTATGTGAACACTGAGTTTACCGACCATCCGCCGTCGGCGTCGATCCCGGCGAACGCGCCGTGGAAGCTGCCGGCAATGAGCCCGGTGTCGGTGCCACCGCCAGCCGGCACGACCGATCCGGTCGCAATCCCGAACGCGGTTGCACTGACCACGGCGCAATTCGTGAAGTTGATGGAAGCGCTGAAGATCGACGACGCGCAGATCCCGGCCTCGGTCAAACGCATCGTCATCGTGCAGGCGGATGAGGAGACCTGGATTTTCCGTCTGCCGCCCAAGGTGCATCTGCAGGAGTCGGAGGAGGAATTGAAGGTGGCCGATTACTCGGTGCCCAAATTCTACGACGATCTGTACTCACCCCCGAAGACGGCCGGCGCCTATGCAGCGCCGTCGGTGAACCGCTATCCGATCCCGGCGGGCCCGGAACGGTTCCGCCTGCACGCCAACCGGATCGGTGAATACACCCTGAACAACTGTATGTGAGTCTTGGCGGCGGTTAGGCGACACGCAAGAACACCGGAATCGGGAGGCGATGGCACGTGCCTCTCACCGTCATGCCGGCGGCCGCGACTTGCGAGGTTGGTGCATCGCAAGTCGTGGATGGTGGGCCTGCACCCACCATGACGGGGTTTGGGCGTCCGTTTCCCTGTTGAAGCTGCAATCGTTGCGCGTCGCGTGAGCAACGGCCCTGACCACCGACCGATGCCGCGCCCTCATTCTCGTTGCCGGCTAGAGCGGTTTCACCCTGACTGGAAACGGCAAACCGCTCTAGCTCTTTGTTTGATCGCATGATTCACACGCTGTTACGTTCCGCTCAGCGTGATCATGCTCTAGACCCGGCAACTTGGGCGCTGTCGGAGAAGCGCGGGTTGCGGGATCAAGTCCGGCAATGACGGTCAGGGGATGCTCTCGGTTTATGGTTTCATCCAAACCGCATCGTTCACCACCTGTCGTGTCGGTATCCCGCAACCGGCAGCCCCGCCGTCAGCAGGCCCGCGCGCAACCGCTCCCACGTCTCAGGCTGGCTGATCGGGTAAAGATGCAGCAGCCAGCGACCGATCGTCTCCTCGGTCGGGGGTTCGTCGCCGAACCAGTTGTCGCGGACCATGGCGTAGAAGCGGCGCACATCCTCCCGCGCTTCCTCCACGCGGCCCAGATTGGCGAGCGCCGCGGCGCGCCAGGCGGGCAGGGTGGTCAGCACATCCTGCGCGCGATCCAGCGCGGCGATCGTGCCCTCATCGTCGCCGATCAGGTAGCAGATGCTGCCCTGGTAGACCCAATGGGTCAGGCCAGGAAACAGGGTCATCTCCATGGCCTGCGCCCCCAATTCCCGCGCCCGTTCGGCATGGCCGCAAAACGCATGGAACATCGCCGCGGCGATCAGAGTCCATGAATCGTTGGGATTGAGTTCGCAGGCCAGATCCATATGCAACTCGGCCTGCGCGTAGCGCTGGTTCATCGCCAGCGACCAGCCCAGGCATAGTTCCGCCCGGGAATCGCGCGGGTCCAGTTGCACCGCCTGCTGCGCCAGCATAAGGGTGCGGGCCTGTTTTTCCGGATCGCGGAACATGCCCGGATAGACGAAATGCATGCCGTTGTTCATCTGCACGAGGCTGCTGTACAGCGGCGAGAACCCCGGTGCCCGCTCGATCCCCTCGGCCAGCATCGTTGCCGCGCGGTTCCAGTTGTCGGGGCTGAAATAGCGGATCAGCGACTGGCCGCGCAGCCAGGTGTCGTAGACTTCCAGCGACACGTCCGGCACATGCGCCTGGCGAGTCAGCCGTTCAGTCGACATCTGCACGTTCAAGGTCGAGGCGATGCGGCGAACGATCCGCCGCTGCGCCTCGAACCAGTTGGCCAGGCGCAACTCGAACCGCTCGCTCCAGATCGCGATGCCGCTGCCGCGATCCTGCAGCACCATCACGACATTGATCGTCCCGCCCGCCTGGTAGGCCGTGGTGGTGACCGCGAACCGGGCCGAAACCGGGGCGCCGGTGTGATCGGACGGCACATCGGCATCCGCGCCGCTGACATACCATTCCCGAAACCGCACCAGACAGGCGATCAGGTCCAGCCGGAAGCCCTCCACCAGATGCGCCTGGTCCGCCGCGACCCCGTTCATCGCGAAGGACTCGATCGACACGGCGGGTTTCGGCGGGGCAAGCCGCGGTGGCGTCGGGGTTTTCGCGCCATAGCGCTTGGGCACCATCAACTGGCTGACTTCCCGCCGGTTGACGAAGGAGCCGGCGTCGATGTCGGCATCGCCAGCCGGGGCGGGTGCGCGCTCGTCTGCCGGTGCGGCCCGGTCCATCGCCCCGTCAGGAATCCGAGGCTCGAACTCGCCCAGCTTCACCCGCACATAGATGTTCTCGGTGTCCCCCGAGGGGGGCATGTCGTGATCGTCGCCCAGGATCTGCTTGATGCGGTTGTAGGCATCGAGTGCCGCCGCGACCTCCCCGTCCTCGGCCGCGCAGCGCATGAACACCCGGCAGGCGTCCTCATGCGTCGGATCCAGCCGAAGCGCGGCTTCCGCCAGCCGGCGGCGACGCCAGCGGGGCAGGGCCTCATCGCGATACGCGTCCTCAAGCCCCAGCAGCAGCCGGTCCTTCAACGCCTGGCGACGCGCGAGCAACCAGACATGGAAGGCGGGATCGAGGCTCTCGAACCCGGCCATCAGAATCTCGTCCAGCCGCTCATGCCGCAGCAGCGCATCCGGCGCGTCCCGCCCCGCGACGGCGCGCAACGTGTCCACGATATCGACCTGGAACTGGCCGGGGACCAGACCGATCGCCAGGCGAGATGTCGTGAAGGCGTTGCAGTCGTGTGCGACCAGCGCCTCCCGCGTTTCATGGACGGCCTGGCGCAAGGTCGCGCGGGCCTTGCGCTCCTCCGATTCGCTCCAGAGCAGGCCGGCCAGACGTTCCCGAGATTCCTGGTTGGCATCGCTGAGCGCCAGGCACGCCAACATGGCCCGCGCCTTCTGGTTCGGCAGGCGAACAGCGACGCCGTTCACGAACAAGCCGATTCCGTCGATCAGATTGACCGAAAGAACGGGATCGGCGTGAGCGGGGCCGGGTGGGTCAGGCGTGATGAGGACGGAATCGGGCATGAATCGCGTCAAGTGGAAGGGATTACCGTCCGTATCTTAAGCCCCGTATGGCCGGTTGACGCAATCCATGCCGAGGTGCCGACCGACCCGGACCCGATCTCCGCGCAGCGGCATCGGCCGGCAGAGGCGTTGGCGCACTCACCGCGCGTCACGGTTCCCCCCGGCATGGGAAGTCGATAGGCTCCATTGTCTGGCCCAAGGCGGAACGCTGTCATGAAAACTCTGTTGTTGCTTGTCATTGTCGCGGCGGGCGGCTTCTTCGGCTATCCGCTGATCAACGAGGATTCATCCAGCGAGTGCGACGCGCTGGAGCGGATCGCCGTGCGGACCTTTGCCGATATCAAGGACAAACGTGCGCAAGCCCAGGGGACGCACCAGGGCAACATCGCCGAACAGGTGATCGGCCAATTGTTGCAGGGAACCTCCAAAGGCCAGTTCGCCCAGGTCGCGGTGCGCAACCAGTTCCCCGATCTGCCGGTCGGGGCCGCCTGCGCGCTGTTATATTGGAAAGCCCTGGTCGATCCCGAGGGCTTCCGCAAGGATCCCACCCGCCTGCGTCCCGGATCCTGATCCCGAAAAACCTTCGCTGTGCCGCTCGGCATTGGGACCCTGACACCACCACCACGGCAAATCCCGCGTTAAACCCGCCGCCGATTTCTCCGCGCCCCGCCATGGACATCGCCGGATGACCGACGTACCGATGACGGTCTTGCGGGATCAAGCAGTCGGAGGAACCTGACATGTCCGAATTCACCGGCAAACGCATCGTTGTCACCGGTGGTGCCGGCGGGATCGGCGTTGAAACCGCGCGCCTGTTCATGGAACAGGGCGGCCACGTCATCATGGTCGACCAGGATCCCGACCGCCTCGCCGCCGCGCAGGAACGCCTCGGCCGCGTCCGCCTCGGCGTTTGGACCTCGGCGCTGGAAACGCCGGCGGCCTGCGCCGCGGCGTTGGATGCGGCCGGAGGCCCGGTCTTCGCCATGATCCATCTGGCCGGGGTGTATGAACCCGATGCCCTGGACGCCGACGACCATGCGGTCTGGAACCGCGCCATCGCCGCCAACCTGACCAATGCCTATGACATGGCGGTGGCGTTCAAGACCCGTTTCGACCGGCGTGATACGGCGCGGATTGTCCTGGCCAGCTCCATCGCCTATCGCCGCGGCAGTGCCAACCGGCTGTCGTACTCGGCGGCGAAAGGCGGCATCGTCGGCCTGACCCGCGCGCTGTCCCGCCAATTGGCGCCGGATGTGCTGGTGAACGCCATCGCGCCCGGTGTGATCGAAACCCGCATGGCCGCGTCGGTGATCGCCGAACGTGGCGACTATCGCCAGGAAATCCCCCTGAAACGGTTCGGCACGCCGTCGGAAGTGGCGTCCGTGATCCGTTTCCTGTGCTCGCGCGATTCGACCTATATCACTGGGCAGACGATCACCATCGATGGCGGGATTACCAACGCCTGACCGGGGCGGCGGACATCCGTCCCCGCGCGATCCGGCCCGCCAGGACGCAATAGGGCTTGCACCCGGCGCGGGTTCGGCGGGAAATAGCGCATGCGCTCGCTGCTCCTTGCCGCTCTGCTCCTGCTGGTGCCGCTGACGGGCCAGGCCCAACGCGCCGAAGACAAACGCGCCGCGGTCGAGCAGTTGCGCGATGCCCTCGCCGTCGCCCCGAACGAAGAAATTGCCGTCATGATCGAGGGCCGTCTGCGGCGGATGGAGATGGAAGCCGGAACTCCGGCGGTAACCTTGCTGATGGGCCGGGGCCTGCGCGACATGGCCGCGAAGTCCTACGATGACGCGATCGAGGTGTTTACCGACGCCATTGTCCTCGATCCCACTTTGCCGGAAGCCTACCACCAGCGCGCGATCGCCAAATTCCGCGTCGGAGACACGATCGGCGCGGTGGTCGATATCGAGGAGACCCTGCGCCGGGAACCGCGCGCTTTCGCCGCCTGGCGCACCTTGGTGGACATCGCCGCGGCGCGGGAGGACTGGAAAAGCGCCTTCACCGCCTGCGAGAAACTGCTGGAAATCAACCCGAAAATGCCCGGCGGGCAGGAGCGGTTGAAGGAGTTGCGACGCCAGGCCTTCGGGCGGGATGCGTGAGACCCCCACAGGGAAACCTGTAATACCAGCCCGCATGGTTCTCGACTCATCCCCTGATACCCCAATCCGGTGAAGTGCGGGCCAACCAGCAACTGGGCAAAGGTCAATGTCTATGAGGGTTGGTATAAGGCAATCACAAGTCGCGGCTGTGGAGAAGTTTTTCCCCTCCCCTTGCGGGCTTGGGCCGCGAAGCGGACCAAGGGCGGGGGGAGGGGATTCACGTAATATTTGTGTGGCATTACCCCTCTCCCCGACCTCGGTCCGCTTCGCGGCCCAAGCCCGCAAAGGGAGGGGGAGGATTTTCTCCGACCGCGGATGCGTTTGGCCTCCCTCACCCAAACGGATCGACCGGATAATACACGCCCACCAGGCTCAGCCCGTCCGGCGGCGCGGTTGGACCCGCCGCGGAACGGTTCAGCGCCGCCAGCGCGGCCGTGACCCGTTCGGCCTTCCACGCGCCGTCCCCAACAAGCCGGAGGGTCCCCACCAGGTTGCGCACCTGATGATGCAGGAAGCTGCGAGCCTCGGTGGTGATCTCGATAATATCGCCGTCGCGGCGCACATCCAGGCGATCCAAGGTGCGGATCGGCGATTTTGCCTGGCAGGAGGCGGCGCGGAAGGACGTAAAATCGTGCCGGCCCAGCAGCAACTGGGCGGCACCGTGCATGGCCTCCGCGTCCAACGCGTGCGGGACATGCCAGACCCGGCCCAACTCCAGCGCCGCGCGCGATCGGCGGTTCAGAATCCGATACCGATATTCGCGCCGGATGGCCGAGAACCGCGCATTCCATCGCTCGGGCGCGATGGCGGCGGCCAGCACGACCACGGGATGCGGCTTCATGTGGTAGTTGAGTGCGTCCCTTATCTTTTCCGGCCGGTAGCCCTCGGGCAGATGCAGTTGCACGACCTGGGCCTCGGCATGCACACCGGCGTCGGTGCGTCCGGCGACGATGCTGGCGACCGGTTCGCCTCGGGTCAGGTTGGTGGCCGCCGCTTCCAGAATGGCCTGGACCGACACGCCGCTCGCCTGACGCTGCCAGCCCACGAACGGGCCGCCGTCATATTCCAGCTTCAACGCCCAAAGGGTCACGCGCCGAACACCGTCCCAGGCGGGATCGGATGCCCGCGCAGGAACGCAGCCGCATCCATCGCCGCTCGTCCCGGCCATTGGACGCGGGTCGGGCGGATGGCGCCGTCGCCGCATGCGATTGTCAGGTCGCTGTCGAGGACGGTGCCGGCGGGCCCGCGCCCGTCCACCCTCGCCGCCGCCAGCACCTTGAACACGGTGGTCCCAAGCGTCGTGAACGTCCCCGGCCATGGGTCGAACGCACGGATGCGGCGGTCGATGGCCTCGGCCGGCTGCGACCAGTCGATCCGCCCGTCGTCGCGGCTGAGTTTCGGGGCATAGGTCACCCCGGCTTCGGGCTGGGGCACCGAGGCGGGGAAGGTGTCGAGCGCCGCCAGGATCATCCGGGCCCCGAGCGCCGCCAATAGATCGTGCAGCGTGGCGGCCGTGGTGGGGGCGGTGATCGGCACCGCTTCCCGCAGCAGCATCGGGCCGGTGTCCAGCCCGGCCTCCATCCGCATGATCGTCACGCCGGTTTCCGTGTCCCCGGCCAGGATCGCCGCCTGGATCGGTCCGGCCCCGCGCCAGCGCGGCAACAGGCTGGCATGGATGTTGAGGCAACCATGTTTCGGGGCATCCAGCATGGCCTGCGGCAGGATCAGCCCATAGGCGACCACCACCGCGCCATCCAGATCGAGCGCCGCGAACGCCGCCTGCGCCGCCAAATCGGTCCGCAATCGCGCCGGGGTGTGCACCGGCAGTCCCAGCGCATCGGCCGCCACATGCACGGGACAGCGGCGCACGGCTTGGCCTCGCCCGGCCGGCCGGGGCGGCTGGCAATAGACCGCGGCGATGTCGTGGGCCGCCGCGTGCAGGGCATGCAATGTCGGCACCGAGAAATCGGGACTGCCCATGAACGCGAGGCGCATCGCCTTAACGCTTCTGATCTTCCCGCTTCTGTCGTTGGTCCTTGGCCAGTCGCCGCATGATGATGTTGCGTTTCAGGATGGACAGGTGATCGACGAACAGCACGCCGTTCAGATGGTCGATCTCATGCTGCACGCAGGCGGACAGCAGGTCGTCCGCATCCATTTCCCGCCTGGCGCCGGTCTGATCCAGATAGCGGACCCTGACCCGAGCCGGGCGGGTGATGTCGGCGTATTGCCCCGGAAGCGACAGGCAGCCTTCTTCGCGGGTGGCGAGTTCCTCGCTGGCGGCCACGATCTCCGGATTGATCAGGGCATGCGGGTCGTTTTTGTCCTTCGGCACCAGGTCGATCACGATCACGCGAAGGCTGATATCGACCTGTGGCGCGGCCAGTCCGATGCCGGGTGCGCGATACATCGTGGCGAACATGCGTGGGATCAGATCGCGGATCGCGTCGTCGGCGGCCGCGGTCACCGCTTTGGCCTTGGCCTTCAGGGTGGGATGGGGTGCGATCAGGATGGGGATCGTACCGGTTGTGTCGCTGGTCAGTATGTCGTTCGCCATTCGGCGCATGTAGCGGTCCGGGGGACGGTTATCAACGGATACAACGCGGGGGGTGCGATTCAACATTGTGCGGCGGAATATCGACCTCTCTGACCATTGACCGATAGCCTGGCCTCACCGTCCTTGCCGGGTCGCGCTCGCCAATGACGGTGACGCGTGTACTCAATCGCACAATTTTAGTTCGCACCCATGGACGGGGGAGAGCGGGGACGGATGCAACGCGCTGTTTTCGACCGTCCGCGTGCGATTCTGGCGTTGTGAATGGGGCATCATTGGGATGGAGCCGTGTTCCTGGGCGTTGGAAGCGCCTGAGTGTTTGCTTTTTGTTCTAGGTCGCGGGCAGCCGCGATGGCAAGCAAAAAATGGTTTCTGACGGTCCGATGCCGGTTTTTGAGGTCAGAAACCCCGAGAAACCGGTGTTTTGCCTGGATTCCGGGCAATGGTTAACCGGGAGGGTCGGATGGTTAATTTCGTGCGAAGCGGGCGATTGGCGTTTTCCACCGGAGTTCAGATCTGGGTTCCGGATTGGGTTGCTTGTTGCTGTTATCGCAGCGTTTATCCGGCTTCTTAAGATTTCACTTTAAGTTATGGGCTTACGGTTATCCATTCCGGATAGGCGCGGATATGGCGGGGTTTCGTTACGAGACAGTGCGGGACTCGGGGGGTATTGTTCCGGATGGATGCTGTTAACCCGGCCGTTCATGGTTGCATACGAATTGGGCAGATGGCTGCTTTCGCGACAAGCGCGCCTTATAGGCGTTGGTAGGGCGTGGCGGGGCGTGATTCAACATTGCGCGGAGCAATATCGGTGACTCTAAGTATGGACCGATAGATTTCGCCTCACCGCCATTGCCTGCGGCATTCACACATCGCGGAATGGGGTGCTGGCGGGAGAAAATTCTCCCCCTCCCCTTGTGGGAGGGGGTTGG
>CALQHT020000058.1 GCA_943330455.2 Nitrosovibrio sp. Nv4
CAGGATGGCCTCCCAGTCGGAGTCGCCAGGGGATGTTGCATTATACATCTGCCCTACGAATCGTACTCCGCCGCGTCGCTCCAAATGGTTTTTTCGCAATGTGAGAGATTTTTTCTCCCCGTTGTCGCTATCCTAACGCCAATGGGGCGGAGCCCCATCGCTTCCCCCAATTGCCCAACCAACCACCGAGGTCCAAAACCCGCCAACCCTACCGCAAGAGAGCCCCAGCATGGACACCGAACCCCCAGGCGAGACCTGGCACGACATCACCCGCATTGTCCTGAAGCGGCACAATGTCAGCCTGGTCACCTACGTCCCCGACAACGTCCTGCGCCCCCTGATCGATGGCATCCATGCCGACCCGTTCTTCAACGCGTTTTCCGTCGCGCGGGAAGAAGAGGGCCTGGGCATCGTCGCCGGCGCCTGGATGGGCGGCACGCGCGGTATCCTGCTGATGCAGACCAGCGGATTTGCCACCCTGCCCAACGCGATCGCCTCCCTGTCCATGCCGTTCCTGATCCCGACCCTGATGATGGTCAGCGAGCGCGGCACCCTCGGCGAATTCAACCTCGGCCAGTCCCTGGTGGCGCGCACGATGCGCCCCGTGCTGGACGCCCTGGCCATCGAGCATCACACCATGACCAGGCTCGACGAGGCCGAGTTCATCCTGGACCGCGCGATCACCCAGGCGATGGCGACCCAGTCGCCGTGCTGCTTTATCGTCTCGCCGCTGCTGACCGGCGGCAAACGGTTCGAGAAATAGGGAGACCGCGAGATGGCACCGCAAGCGAACCAGCCGGTCACCCGGGACCAGGCCAAGGTGATGAACCGCTTCGACATCACGCAGCGGATGATCGCGCTACTGAAGAACGATGAAGCCGTGATCGGCGGCATCGGCTACACGAATTTCGACCTCTGGGCGGCCTCGGGCGGTCCGAACGGGCGACGGACGCAGAATTTCTACATGCTGGGCAGCATGGGCCTGTCGGTGCCGATCGCGCACGGCGTGGCCATCGCGCAGCCAAACCGCCGGGTGATCTCGCTGGAGGGCGACGGGTCGATCCTGATGCAACTCGGCTGCCTGGCCACGGTGGCAGCGCGCAAGGTGAAGAACCTGGCGATCGTTATCATGGACAACGGCGCCTATCAGATCACCGGCGGCCAGCCGACTTTGACCTCGGAAGGGGCCGATATCGTGGCGATAGCCCGCGCCTCGGGCCTGGCGCAAAGCGCCTGGGCGGCGGACGAAAGCGCCTTCGAGGAACTGATCGCTCAGTCGCTGAAGGAAGACGGTCCCTGGCTGATCGGCTGCCGCATCGACAACGGCAAGCCCGCCGACACGACCGAGCGTGACCCCGCTCGCATCAAGGACCAGTTCATGCGCGGGTTGGGGGTGAGGGGGTAGCGACCCGGCCACCGACCGACCAACTATGGTGGCAGGACGCGACCATGCTAATCCTGCCGCCAACATAGGAAACGGAGAAGAAATATGGATTTCACAGGCAAGGTCGTCCTGATCACCGGCGCCGGCAACGGCATTGGACGGGCATCCGCCGTCGGCTTCGCCAGTCGCGGCGCCAAGGTCGTCATCGTCGATCGCGACACCGCGGGCGGCGAGGCCACCGCCGGCATCCTGCGCCAGCAGGGCGGGGAGGCTCTGTTCGTCGCCGCCGACGTCACCAAGTCGGCCGAGGTGCAGAACTACGTCAAGGTCGCGCTCGACGCCTACGGCCAGATCGACTGCTTCTACAACAACGCCGGGATCGAGGGCGCGGTTGCCCCCACCGCCGAATACGACGAGGACATGTTCGACCGCGTCATGGCGGTCAACGTGAAGGGCGTGTTCCTGGGTCTGCGCCATGTCCTGCCGGTCATGATCAAGCAGGGCCGTGGTGCCATTGTGAACACGGCCTCGATTGCCGGTTTGGTGGCCTCGCCGGGGATGCCGGCCTATGTCGCCTCCAAGCACGCGGTGATCGGCCTGACCAAGACGGCGGCGGGCGAGGTCGGGCGGTCTGGTGTGCGCGTGAACGCGGTCTGCCCGGGGCCGATCGACACCCGCATGATCCACGCGCTGGAAGCCGTGCTGAACCCGGACGATCCGGCCGCTGTCGGCGCTCGCTACCAGTCCTCGATTCCGCTGGGCCGGTACGGAACCGCCGAGGAAGTGGCCAACATCGTGCAGTTCCTGTGCTCCGATCTGGCATCCAACATCACCGGCGCGCACTACGTCGTCGATGGCGGGCGCACCGCGACGGGCGGCGCGGTCACCAACAACCTGGTCCGGTAACGGACCCGGCGGACGATCCGGCGGGCCGGCCATGATGTCCCCGATCCAGTCGTTGGGGAATCTGGTCGGCCGCGTCGGAACCAGCCTCGACAGTGCCATCAACGACCGCACGATCCGGGTGGCGGTCACCGGCCTCAGTCGCGCCGGGAAGACGGTCTTTCTGACGTCGCTGATCGTGAACCTGCTGGCGATGAAGGCCGGCCGCGATACCTTGCCGGCGTTTCGTGCCTGCCTGGACCGGGATGGCCCCAACCGCCTGCGCAATGTGCGGCTGCTGCCCGCCGGCGCCGGCACGACACCCCGCTTCGACGTGGCGGGGAAGTTGGCGGAATTGTCCTCGGACCAGCCGCACTGGCCGGCGCGCACCGACGATCTGGCGGAGATTTCGCTGGAACTGGCAATCGCGCCGCCCGAGGGCGTGTTGCACACGCTACGCGGCTTCGCCGGCACGCCTCGGATCACCTTGTCGCTGCTGGACTATCCGGGCGAGTGGCTGCTCGACCTGCCGATGCTGCCGAAACCGTTCGAGCAGTGGTCGGCGGAGACCCTGGCTTTGCTCCGCCAGCCCCCGCGCGAGGCCATCGCCCGACCGTTCCTGGAGTTCCTGACCGCCATCGATCCGGCCGGCGACGCCGACGATGCGCTGCTGCTGCGCGGACACCGGCTCTATCGCGACCTGCTGCTCGATTGCCGCCAACGCCTCGGCCTGCGCTACCTGCAACCCGGCCGCTTCCTGTGTCCCGGCCCCAGGACCGAGGCCCCGTTCATGTGGTTCTTCCCCTTGGACAACGTGCCGCCAACCCCCAGATCCGGCTCCATGGGTGCCCTGCTGCGCGACCGGTTCGAGGCTTACAAGACGGATATCCGAACCAGCTTCTTCGACACGCATTTCCGCGCCTTCGACCGCCAGATCGTCCTGGTAGACGTGCTGGGTGCCCTGCATGCCGGCAAGGCCGCCTACGAGGACACCGAGCGCGCCATCGCCGATATTGCCGCCGGATTGGCCAACAGCGGCGACCTGCTGGGCCAGTTGACCGGCGGTTGGCTGGGGAGCGCCGGCATCGATCGGGTCGCCTTCGTCGCCACCAAGGCCGATCACGTGCCCGAATTGCAACGGCAGAACCTGCGCTCCCTGCTGCGGGACATGGCGCAGCCGGCCCGGGCGCATGGTCCGGCGGGGGACGATGCGGTGTCCTACCACGTGGCGGCCTCCGTCGTGTCCACCACCGATGGCTGGGCCGATCGCGTTGGCGGCCCGCGGGAACCGGTCGTGTGGGGTCGCGAGCTCGGCCCGAAAGGCGCCGACCAGCGAGAACGGCGCGCCTATCATGTGGGCACCGTCCCGATCAGCCGCCCGCCGGAAGGTTTCTGGTCCGGCCAGTATTTCGACCTGCCCGTGTTCATGCCACCG
This sequence comes from Nitrosovibrio sp. Nv4, assembly GCA_943330455.2. Taxonomy (GTDB): domain Bacteria; phylum Pseudomonadota; class Alphaproteobacteria; order Acetobacterales; family Acetobacteraceae; genus Rhodopila. Next base: position 3,702 of record CALQHT020000058.1, read on the forward strand.
CCGATCGATCCGGCGGGCACCAACGGCATCCAGCATATGGGGCTGGACCAGATCCTGGCCGCCCTGATCGGAGACCGGCTATGAACGCCTTCACCCCCGGTTTCGCCGACCAGCCGCACCCCGCGGAGCCGGCCGCTGCGCCGCAACAGACCGGTGCAACCGATCCGTCCCCCATCGCGCCGGGCTTTATCGAGACCACCAGCCGTCCACCGGACGAGTTGCCGTTTCAGCCCCCCGTGATCGCCGTGTCCGGGGCGCCGTCCGGTCCTCCCGGCATGTTGACATGGGTGGCGGCCGGCCTGGCGTTGCTGGTCCTGGGCGGCACGATCCTGTCCCTGATCGGCTTCGTGGTCGATCAGATGGCGCGGTCGCAAACCCTAGGCTTGGTCACGGCTTGCGTCTTCACGGTCGCGGCCGCGGCCATCGTCTGGGGCGTGCTGATCGAAATCCGCTCCTATCGTCGGCTGACTGTGGTCGATCGCATGAAGGTCCGGCTACGCGACCCCACCTGTCCGGTGGAGGATGCACGCCATTTCGCCCGTGGTTGGCTTGTCAGCATCGCGGCCCGCGTCCCGGAAGCCGATGCGTTGCAATCCGCTTTGGATGCCTGCCGAACGACGGAGGAAATTCGCGCCCTGTTGCGTCATCGCCCGCTGCGAGTCCTGCGCGAGAAGGCACGCCTGTTGGGCACCAGGGCCGGGACTCAGGCCGGCTTCATCGTGGCGATCACGCCGTCTCCAGCGTTGGATGGGCTGATTGCCGGGCTGCGATCTCTGTCGCTGATCCGGGAAGTGGCGACGCTTTACGGGTTGCGACCCGGCCCGGCGGTGACGATCGGGCTGATGCGGCGCTGCGCCTGGACCGCGGCATCGGTCTATGGCGTCAATGTCGCCGCCAGCATGGCCGCCACCAACCTGATGACGGAAATGCCGGTGCTGCGCCATGTCGCCGCCGCGGTCCCCGGTGCTGGCTTGACGGCGACCCGGCTCTATTGGCTGTCTCTGGCGGTCGCGGAAGCCTGCGCCCCGGTCGAGACCGAAGTGTGATCCCAACTGGCGGAATGACTGGCGGGCCGAAAGAGTGGCAGGCTGGAAGAGTGGCACTGACGCCTCCCACCGTCATTGCCGGGCTCGACCCGGCAACCCACGCTTCAACGGCAGGGAGCGGGTTGCCGGGTCAAGCCCGGCAATGACGGTGAGGGGACGCCGATATGCCATTCTCTCGGTCGGTTGGTATGAGATGTGCGATCCGGAACGGGCGGTTCAAAACGGGGGAAGAGCATGACGGGATTGTTGGATGGACGCCTCGCCTTGATCACGGGCGGTGGCTCGGGCATCGGGGAGGGCATAGCCCGTGCCATGGCGGCGGCCGGAGCGCGGGTGATCGTGGTGGACGTGAACGCGGACGGTGCCGCCCGGGTTGCCAACGCGATCGGTGGCGATGCGGCATCCTATGCGCTGGATGTCAGCGACCGGGCCGCTTGCGACGCGCTGGCAGCGACGGTGAAGCGGGACATCGGCGCGGTTTCCATCCTGGTGAACAACGCCGGGATCATTCGTCGAGGCAAGGTCGACGCGCCCAACACGCGGGCCGACTGGGATGCCACCATGGCGGTCAACCTGGACGGACCCTACAATATGGTCATCGCTTTTCTGGACCCGCTGAAGGAAACCAAGGGCGCGGTGATCAATATCGGCTCGATCCAGAGTTTCGTGGCACTGCCGAACTCCGCCGCCTACACGACATCGAAGGCCGGCGTGCGTGGCCTGACCAAGGCGTTGGCCATCGAGTTGTCGCCGTTGGGCGTGCGGGTGAACGCCATCGGCCCTGGCCTGATCGCCACCCCGCTGAATGCCGACGCGCGCCAGAATCCCGACTACATGAAGAATTTTGAGCAGCGGATACCCCTCGGCCGCCTGGGTGAGCCGGTGGATATTGCCGGTCCGGCGGTGTTCCTGGCGTCCGACCTGGCGCGCTACGTGACCGGCGTGACCTTGCCGGTCGATGGAGGGTTCCTGTCGCTATGATCCGCTCCATCCGCACCCCGGTCCTGGACATCGCCTATGAGGAAACCGGCCCGTCCGAGGGGTTCCCCGTGATCCTGATGCATGGATTCCCTGATGATCCGCGTGCCTATGACGGCGCTGTCGCACCGCTCGCCGGCGACGGGGCGCGGGTCCTGGTGCCCTATCTGCGCGGCTATGGCCCGACCCGGTTTCTGGACCCGGCAACGCCTCGGTCGGGCCAGCAGGCCGCCCTGGGCGCTGATCTGCGGGATTTCATGGATGCGTTGGGCATCGGCAAGGCGGTGTTGGGCGGGTACGATTGGGGCGGGCGGGCTGCTTGCGTGGTCGCGGCGCTGTGGCCGGAACGGGTGAGGGGCCTGGTGTCGATCACCGGCTACAACATCCAGAACATCGCCGCCGCCCTGCAACCGGCCTCGGCCGAACAGGAGATGCGCCATTGGTACCAGTGGTATTTCAACACGGCGCGCGGCGTGGCCGGCCTGACCGCCAACCGGCGGGATATCTGCAAGCTGCTGTGGAAATTGTGGTCGCCGAACTGGGATTTCGACGACGCGAAATATGAGGCGACCGCCATCAGCTTCGACAATCCCGATTTTGTCGATGTGGTGATCCAGTCCTACCGCCACCGCCACCAGAACGCGCCCGGCGATCCGGCGCTGGAACCGATCGAGGCGCTGCTGGCGGCGCAACCGCCCATCACCGTGCCGACCATCGTCCTGCACGGTGCGGCCGACGGAGTCGGCCCCGCGGTGCAGTCCGAAACCGCGCATCGCCACTTCACCAACCGCTACGAACGCCGCGTGATCCCCCTCGCCGGCCATTTCCTGCCGCATGAAACGCCGGAGGCGGTGGTGCAGGCGGTGCGGGATCTGGTGCGGTGAGGGCAGGGGCCGGGGAGAGGTGGAGTGGACCGAATTGCGCGTCACCCCAGCCCACGTCACCGCTGTTCATGAATGCACATATCCGAGTGATGGATATGATAGAGCGCCTCGACCGGGAGTGCTGTCCATGAGCGAGATGCACCGGATCACGTTCGATCCGAACCAATGTGCTGGTCGTCCTTGCCTGAGGGGATTGCGAATTCGCGTCAAGGACGTGTTGGATTTGTTGGCGTCCGGGGCGACCTGGCCGGAAATCCTTGCCGACTATCCATCTCTGGAACCCGGCGATATCGCCGCCGCCCTCGAATATGCCGCTCGGCAGAGCGATCATACGGTGCTCCGCCTCGCCTGATGCGGTTCCTCGTCGATGCCCAGTTGCCGTCGGCACTCGCCCGATGGCTGGCATCCCAAGGCTATGAAGCCGAACATGTCGCGGACCGGCAATTGGAATCGGCGTCCGACTCCGCGATATGGGATTTCGCGCTTCAGGTCTCCGCGGTCATCGTTACCAAAGACGAGGACTTTGCTCGCCGCAAGATATTGACCGAAGGCGGCCCCGTGGTGCTCTGGATCAGGTTGCCGAATACACGCCGACGGGACTTGCTGGCCTGGTTCGAAACGGTTCTTCCGGAAGTGCTGTCTGCCATCGACCGTGGCGAAACGCTGATAGAGGTCGTGTAGTGGTGATCCTGTCGAGGCCTGGGCTTGGTCGGGATCAGTGATTTGTCGGGCAGGAAATTCCGTGGCGGTGCTACCAATGGCCGCCGACCAACCGGCCGCTACCCCCTCAAAACAACCCGTACCGGCACGCCAGCCACAGCTTCTGCCACGTCGGCAGGCTGACCCTCTCCCGCGGATTCCGCCATTCGCTCCGTTCCAGCCGTGACAGGATCGCCGCATAGGTCGCGCCCATCAAACGCGCCGGCTTCATCGCCCGACGATCGCACTGGCGCATGGCGGCATCGGCGGCCCGGAAATACCCATGCGCCCGTTCGGCCAGGCGCGCGCAAACCCGGGGCAGGGCGGGCGAGGCCAACGCCGCCATCGGTTCGGCCGGGACCCGCGCTTCCTCCAGGAACTCCGCGGGCAGATACAAACGTCCGCGTTCGGCGTCCTCCTGGATATCGCGCAGGATGTTGGTCAATTGCAGCGCGCGTCCCAGCCCATGCGCGACCTGATCGGCCATGGGCGACGCATCCCCGAACACGCGGACCGACAACCGTCCCACCGCCACGGCGACCCGGTCGCAATACAGTTCCAGGGTCGCGAGATCGGGGGCAACGATGACGGTCTCGGCATCCATCTGCATGCCGTCGATCACGGCGAGGAAGTCCTGCGCTCGCAAATCGAAGCGCCGTACCGTCTCCACCAGCACGCGCGTGACCGGCCCATCGGCCTCGCCCCGATATAGGCCGGTGATGTTCTGCCGCCACAATGCCAGGTCGCGGCGCTTGTCGGGCAGGCTGCCTTCCTCGTCGGCGATGTCGTCGACGATGCGGCAGAACGCGTAGATCGCATACATCGCGTGCCGGCGATCCGGTGGCAGCACGGCCATCCCGCGATAGAACGACGTCCCGGCCCGCCGCACGATCGCCTCGACCGCGTCCAGATCCGCCTGGTTCGCGCCCAACGGTGTCGATTCCGCTGCCATCAGACGATATGGCGGGCCGCGCCGATGGCGCTGAGCAGCCCATCGGTCTTGCTCAGCTTCACCCGCGTGGCCAGCGGATCGTTCTGCGCCAACCGTCGCCCCAGTCGTCGCGCCAGCCGCAGGATCACCGCCGATTCCAGCCGCAACCGGCGGTTCCGCGCGATCTGCGGCAACTCCGCCGCGGCTTGGTTGAGGCGGTCGATCCGGTCGAGCAGGGTGACAAACACCCGTCGCAGCCCGGGGGTCTCCTTCGGCCGGCGCAAATCCTCGACCGAGGCGCCGAAATGGTCCAGCAGCGCCTGCGGCAGATAGCAACGGTCGAGTTGCTCCAGGTCCTTCGCGCAGTCCTGCAGGTGATTGAGGACCTGCAGCGACACGCACAGCGCGTCGGAGGCCGCGTAGCACTCGTGGCTTTCCTTGTGCAGGTCGATCAGATAGCGGCCGACCGGCACGGCGGAATAGCGGCAGTAGTGGTAGAGCTCGTCGATCGTCGCATAGCGGTTCTTGGTGGCATCGGCGCGGAACGCGATCAGCAGATCGGTCGCATGGACGCGCGGCACCTTGGTCTGCGCCAGGCTGGTCCGCAGACGCGCCGCGCTGGGGGAGCCGGTGTCGCGCTGGCCGGTGAGCACCGCCTCCATCACGTTCAGGCGGGCGATCTTGTCAGCCGGCTGCAAGGTCGGCGAATCGGCGATGTCGTCGGCATTGCGGGCGAAGGCATAATACGCGTGGACATGTGGGCGCAGTTTCCGGTCGATCAGGATGGAGCCGACCGGGAAGTTCTCGTCGCCCCGATCCTTGCCGGACCAGACTTCGACGTTGTCGGACTCGCTCATGCGCCGCTTCCCGTGTAGGCGCGTCCCTTCCAAGCGACGCCTCGGCCCAGATGGTAATTCATCGCGGAGCCGATCGTGGCGGCCGTGTAGAACGCGGCAATCAACGGCAGGAACGGCGCCCACAGGACGGACCGCCCGAAGCGGCGCAAGGTCGGCACATAGGACAGCGACAGCAGGACCCAGGCGCCCAGCCCGCACCAGCGGCCGATGCCGTCGTCGAACAGGGCGGCAAAGGGCGGCACCAGCCAGGTCAGGACCATCGCCAAGATCGTCCCCAGCAGCAGCAGCGGCGAAAAGCGCAACTGCACATAGGCGGTGCGCGTGATCATCCGCCAGATATCGCCGACTTGGGGGTATGGGCGCACCGACCGGGCCAGCGCGGAGTGACCGAGCCAGATCCGGCCGCCTTGCTTGACCACGGTGGCCAGCGCCACGTCGTCGATCAGCGCTCCTCGCACCGCGTCCACCCCATTCGTTCTCCCCAGCGCGCGCCGACTGATCAGGATCGTGCCCCCTGCCGCGGCGGCGGTGGCGCGTCGCGAATCGTTTACCCAGTCGAATGGATAAAGCAACTGAAAGAAGAACACGAACGCCGGCACCAGGGCCCGTTCGGCCCAACTGTCGCAGGCGAGCGTGACCATTTCCGAGACCATGTCGCGGTCGTCGCGGACCGCATGTGCGACCAGAGTGGCGACGTGGCGCGGATCGTGGACGATATCGGCGTCCGTCAGCAGTACGAACGCGGATTCCCGGGCTTCCTCCAGCCCCTGCGCCACCGCCCAGAGCTTGCCGCTCCAACCGGGCGGACGGTCGGCGCCGGTCAGCACGGTCAGCCGGGAGTCGTCCATGCCTCGTGCGATCGCCCCTGTACCGTCGGTGCTGCCATCATCGATCAGAATGACCCGGAATGGGCCCGGATAGTCCTGCGCCAGCAGCGAGGTCAGGCTGTCTCGAATCGCCGCCGCCTCGTCGCGGGCCGGCACCACGACCGCGACCGACGGCGCATCGGACGGCCGAGCGGGGGTAAGGGTGGGGCCGGCTTGCCAGAATCGTCCATGGAGAGCGATCAGATAGAGCCAGATCAGCAGCGACAGGACCGCCAGGACCGTCATCCACGCAGCATGCTATTGGCGCGGAACCAGGCGACGGCGTCCTCGACCGCCTGGCGGACCGGGCGGGGGCTGTAGCCCAGCTCCGCCATCGCCTTCGCGGATGAGTAGAACATCTTCTTGCGCGCCATTTTCAGGTGGTCACGAGTCATCAGGGGCGGGATGCCGGTCAGGCCCGCGAACTTCTCCATCAGGAAGGCGGCGGGCCAGACCACACCCTCCGGCAGGCGGATCGACGGCGGGCGGCGGCCGGCGACGGATGCGACCAGGGCCAGGACATCCTTCAGCAGCATGTTCTCGCCACCAAGGATATAGCGCTCCCCGATCCGGCCGCGTTCCAGGGCCAGGACATGCCCCTCGGCCACGTCATCGACGTGCACGATGTTCAGCCCGGTGTCGATATAGGCGGGAACCCGCCCGGCGGCGGTGTCCAGGATCATCTTGCCGGTGGGTGTCGGCTTGATATCGCGCGGTCCGACGGGGGCGGCGGGATTGACCACGACGACCGGCAGATTGTCCCGTTGTGCCAGTTCCAGCACCGCGCGTTCGGCCAGGAATTTGGAGCGTTTGTAGATGCCGATGAAGTCGGACTCGCGGGCCGGTGTGGTTTCGTCCGACACGCTGCCGTCGCCGATCAGGCCCAGAGCGGCGACCGAGCTGCAATGGACGATCCGTTCGGCCCCCGCGTTGGCCGCGGCCCGCACCATGGCGACGGCGCCCTCCACATTGGCACGCAGCATGTCGTTTGGATCGGGCACCCAGATCCGATAATCCGCGGCCACATGCACGACATAGCGGCAGCCGGCGGCGGCACGGTCCAGGGAGGCCGGGTCGGTCAGGTCGCCCACCACGACTTCCGCATCCAGGCCGACGAGATTGCTCCGGTCGCTGCTGGCGCGGGTCAGCAGGCGCAATTCGTGCCCACGGGCGGCGAGGACGCGCGCGACGGCCGATCCGACAAAGCCGGTGGCGCCGGTGACCAGGGTCGTCATGTCGGGATTCGGTGGATCATGGCCCGTTCATAGACGAAGCGGATGGAACCTGGAAAGAATGGAGCGATCCACGCCGACCCTGGTGTCCGTCCCCAGGGTCGGCGCCACCCTCGGTCGTATCGTCCCGTTTCAGGGGCGCGCAAAATGGTATAGGTTCCCCCCTTCAACCTTACCGGATGGCTTCCTGATGCGCCTGACCCGCGGCTTCATTCCCACGATCAAGGAAACCCCGGCCGAGGCGCAGATCGCCTCCCACCGGCTGATGCTGCGCGCCGGCCTCGTCCGCCAGACCTCGGCCGGCATCTACGCCTGGCTGCCCCTCGGGCTGCGGGTCCTGCGCAACATCGAGCGTCTGGTGCGCGAGGAGCAGGACGCCGCCGGCGCCCAGGAAGTCCTGATGCCGACCATTCAGTCCGCAGACCTGTGGAAGGAAAGCGGCCGCTACGAGGATTACGGCAAGGAGATGCTGCGCATCCGCGACCGTCACGACCGCGACATGCTGTACGGACCGACCAACGAGGAAATGATCACCGATCTGTTCCGCCAGTCGGTCAAAAGCTATCGCGAACTGCCCCAGACTCTTTACCACATTCAGTGGAAGTTCCGCGACGAGGTGCGTCCCCGCTTCGGCGTGATGCGTGGGCGGGAATTCCTGATGAAGGATGGCTACTCCTTCGACGTGGACCATGCCGGCGCCGTCACCACCTACCGCAAGATGATGCTGGCCTATATGCGCACCTTCCAGCGCATGGGGCTGAAGGCGATCCCGATGGAAGCCGACACCGGCCCGATCGGCGGCGATCTGAGCCACGAATTCATCATCCTGGCCCCCACCGGGGAGAGCCAAGTCTACTTCGACGCGGCGTTCGAGGAGATGGACTATCTCTCCGCCGGCGCCGGCAGCTTCAGCCACGACAAGGCCGAGGACCTGGAGCGGTTCTTCAAGCAGATGACCACCAACTACGCCGCGACCGACGAAAAGCACGACACCGCGAAATGGGAGGCCATCGCCCCCGAACGCCGGCGCGAAGGCCGCGGCATCGAGGTCGGGCACATCTTCTATTTTGGCACCAAATATACGCAGTCCATGGGCGCCTCGGTCGCCGGCCCTGACAGCAAGCCGTTCTTCCCGGAAATGGGCAGCTACGGGATCGGTGTGTCTCGCCTGGTTGGCGCGGTGATCGAGGCCAGCCACGACGACGCGGGCATCATCTGGCCGGACAGCATCGCGCCGTTCAAGGCGGCGATCCTGAACCTGAAGAACGGCGACCCGGCCTGCGACGCGTTGTGCGAATCGCTCTACGCAAGGTTCGGCGGCGACGCGCTGTATGACGACCGCGCCGATCGCGCCGGGGTGAAATTCAATGACGCCGACCTGATGGGCCATCCGTGGCAGATCATCGTCGGCCCGCGTGGTGCCGCCGCCGGCAAGGTGGAGATGAAACGGCGCGCCACGGGGGAGCGGTTGGAACTGTCCCCCGATGAGGCGTTGGCGCGGATCGGATGACTGTTCGTCGGGACAGTGTCACCGGGAATTCTGGCTGACATGCCACTGCGACAGGACGACCATTACATCCTGGCGAAACTGAATAATGAGGTTCTGCCCTGGATGATCGGCGGGACACGGGCACGCCGGCGATGGTTTGTCCGACTTGCTAAGGCATATTCCTATGGCGGCGAAATCGCGACGGCGCTGACCGGCCTGGGGCTTGGCGTCCCACTGGTCGCGTTGTTCACCGGCAAGGTAGAAAACGGCAAGGACGGGTTCGCTTTGTTGAGAGAGGCTCTGCCAGGACCCTGGTTCTGGGTCGGGGTCGCCGCGCTGGTCGTGTGGATCGTTGTCCGAATCCTTGTCGCACGGGAGGATGCCGTCGCCCGCGCATTATTCGCCCGCGAGTGCGACGGGACCATGCAGAAGCTGTATACCCAGCTTCATGTCGCCCTGTCGGAACCGACTCCCATGGCGAAGATCGGGGAGATCCAGAAATCCGTCATCCTCGGGGTCGAGAAGGAAATCGACAATAAGGTTTGGCCGTGGAATCCTCCGATGCCTGCACTACATGACATTCAGTCGGAATTGGACACGCAAATCGACGAAATTCGCCGGAAATATATGGCACTTTGGGCACCGCCGCCGGCAGGAGGCAGACAGTGACGATGAACTTACAGGACGCAGAGGTGGCCGAACCGAAACTGGCCGTGCGGCTGCAGACCGACAAGGACGGTAGGCCGATCGTGGTCCAGCGCGACGGAACTCGCCATTATTCGGTCTTGCTTGAGGTCCGGAACGCCCCGGCCGACACCTATGCCGCGACCTTCGAACTCGACCCCACCGATTACGATCCTGTCCGGACCTTGGCGCCGGACGCTCAGGGCAACATACGGCTGAGTACGACGACCTCGGGCGATTTTCCGGTGCTCGTCCGGATCAGTCGATCCGGTGGCGCGAATACGGTGTTGAAAGAATCGGTCGCCCGGGCGTTGCGCCGAGGTCACGAGACCGAACCGTCGGCGGCAGGCGAGGACAGGTCGGCCATTTCGCAAGCGCTCAACGATATCGCAGCGCACTGACCGCCCACCCGCATGTTCGGACCCTTCGAGCGCATGGTCGCCGGCCGCTACCTGCGCGCCCGCAAGGGCGAACGCTTCGTCTCCATCATCGCCATTTTCTCCCTCGTCGGCATCGCGCTGGGTGTCGCCACCCTGATCGTGGTGACCTCGGTCATGAGCGGGTTCCAGACCGAGCTCGTATCCCGGATTCTCGGCGCCAATGGCCATGTGACGGTCGAGGCCTATGCCGGCCAGAAGATCGACGGCTTCCAGCCTCTGGTCGACCAGATCGGCGCGCTTCCCAAGGTCGTTTCGGCGATTCCGATCCTGGACGGGCAGGCGATGCTCAGCACCGAGGGCGGTGGTGCGCGCGGTGGTCTGGTGCGCGGTGTGCGGGTTCAGGATTTGCGGGCGATGCCGCAGATCGGCGGCCATATCGTCCAGGGCAGCCTGGATGCGTTCAAGGGCGACGACGCGCTGGTGGTGGGGATTACGCTGGCCCGCTCCTACCGGCTGCGGATTGGCGATCAGGTGACGATCCTGTCGCCCCAGGGTGCAGCGACGGCGTTCGGCACGATTCCTCGGGTGCGGGCCTACAAGGTGGTAGCGATCTTCGATGCGGGGCTGAACGACTACAACAGCTCGGTCGTGTTCCTACCCCTGGAAGCGGCGCAGATATTCTTCCAGAAGCCGGATGGGATCACCGGCATCGAGATCCGCATGACCGACCCGCAAGAGGTCGGCACCATCGGCGCTCCCCTGGGTGAAATCCTGCGAGGACGGCAGGTCCTGGCGCGGGACTGGCGGCATGCCAACGACACATTGATCGGCGTGCTGCAGGTGCAGAAGGACACGATGTTCATCGTCCTGGGGATGATCGTGCTGGTGGCGGCGTTCAACGTCATCTCCTCGCTGATCATGCTGGTGAAGGACAAGCGCGCCGACATCGCCGTGCTGCGCACCATCGGCGCTAGCAGCGGCGCTATCCTGCGCATCTTCCTGATGTGCGGCGCCTTCGTGGGTGTCTCCGGCACTCTGATCGGCACCGCCATCGGCGTCGTCTTCTGCCGCAATATCGTCGCCGTGCAGCACTTCATCGAGGATATGACCGGCGGGCGGGTGTTCGATTCCTCGGTATTCCTCTTGAGCACCCTGCCGGACAAGGTCGACTGGGGCGACGTCACCCGCGTCGTCCTCCTGGGCCTTGCCCTGTCCCTGTTGGCCACCCTGTATCCAAGCTGGCGCGCGGCCCGCACCGACCCGGTCGAGGCCTTGCGCCATGAGTGACCCCCTGGTCCTGATCGCCGTTCAGCGCACCTATCGCAGCGAAGCCGGCGATCTCCCCATTCTGCTCGGCGCCGACCTGACCCTGCGCGCCGGGGAAATCGTCGCCCTGGTCGCGCCGTCCGGGGCGGGCAAATCCACTCTATTGCATGTCGCGGGGCTGCTGGACCGCCCGGACGCGGGGTCCGTCATGGTCGGTGGCGTGGATGCCGGGTCCCTGCCGGATAGCGGGCGAACCGAGGTGCGGCGCGACACCATCGGCTTCGTCTACCAATTCCACCATCTGTTGGGCGAGTTCACCGCTCTGGAAAACGTCGTGCTGCCGCAAATGATCGCCGGCCGACCGCGGCGGGACGCGGAATCTCGCGCGCTGACTCTGTTGGCATCCCTGGGACTGGCCGAACGGCGGGCGCATCTGCCGGGAAAATTGTCGGGCGGCGAGCAGCAACGGGTCGCCATAGCACGGGCGCTCGCCAACGGGCCGAAGGTGCTGCTCGCCGATGAACCGACCGGCAATCTGGACGTCGCGACGGCGGAGGCGGTGTTTGCCGAGCTGCTGGCGACGGTGCGCGGGCAAGGGGTAGCGGCGCTGATTGCCACGCATAACCCGGCGCTGGCGGCGCGTATGGACCGGACCGTCACCCTGCGCGAGGGCCGTATCGTCGCGGGGTGATGCCTGATCGAACGGCGCGGTGTCGTGAGGCGAAGGCCCGACGGAGTTGCGTTGACGATCAGGCAAGAGCTGAATTGCATCAGGGTCTTGTCCCAGCGAGGAGGCGACCGTCCCCAAGTCCGATCGATCGTATGGTCCAATCGACCTTGGTTCGCTGCCGGTCGATCTCGTCAATGCCGTACTGGGAACCGAGCTGCTGCCGGCTCCGGTGAGGCTGAGCGCGCAGGCGCACCGCCATATCGCCAAGGATCATCCTGAGGATTACGAGGTTTGTATCGCTGCGTTGGGTATCGCGATCCAGGCTCCGAGTTTCATCGGGCAGGCGCCAAAGCACACGAGGAATTTCGAGATAATCCGCCGAATCGCCAGAAGCGATGGCCGCGTCGTCCTTGTAGCGATCAGCCTGGAATGTGAGCGGGACGGCTGCTATGCGGTACGGACGTCATACCTGCTGGAAGCGACCAAGCTGGAAGACAGGCGCAGAAACGGCACGGTCCGCAGTGTACCTCCCAGATAAACGAAAGGCCCGGCATGAACCGAGCCTTCCATCACCCGAGCCAGATGCAATCCTGGATCTCTTGGCCGGCCAATCGCTCCGCGCGAAAGCTGAAGCCGGTTAGTAACCTGTGAACGCGCCCGTTTCCGCAAGGAAGCAGGCGGCGATCAGGCGTGTGAGGCAGCCGTTCTCACCTCAGCGGGTCATCGTCATATGGTCGGTCGGTCGGCGCGCGTCAACCTGGATTGGCCGCACAGCGTTCCATGTCGATGAAACGACAACCCGGAGCGCATGAGCGTGGAGCGGGGGGCGCCTCTCGCCAGCACACTCGGCAACGGCACAGACCGAACATGCGCCGATTCAATGCCAGGTTCGCCGGAAGCGTCAAAACCAATGTGCAAGAGTACTATTCCAACTGCGCCCCGGACGCCTTCACGATCGGGGTCCATTTTTCCAGTTCCGCCTTCACATAGGCCGCGAAGGTCTCGGGTGTGTTGTGCGGCGTCATCTCGACATTCAGATCCGCCAGCCTCGCCGCAGTGATCTTGTCGTTCAGCGCGGCGTTCAGGGCCTCGTTCAGGCGGGTCACGATCCGGGGCGGGGTCTTTGCCGGCGCGAACAGGCCCAGCCACACATAGCAATCGAAGCCTTTGATGCCTTGCTCGTCCAGGGTTGGGACGTCCGGCAGCGCGCGTGCCCGGGTCAAGGAGGCGTTGCCGATCAGGCGCACCGCCCCGGCCTGGATTTGCGGGATCGAGGTCGGCACCGCGTCGATCGCCAGGGTAATCTGGCCGGCGACCAGATCGTTCATCATCGGACCGGCACCGCGATAAGGGACATGGACGATGTCCAACCCGCCGGCCTTGGTCTTGAATTCCTCGGTGCACAGATGCGGCATGGAGCCGATGCCGGGCGATCCGTAGGTGTATTTTCCGGGAGATGCCTTGACCAAGGCGTTCAGGCTCTTGATGTCGGTCGCTGGCACCGATTTGTGCACCACGAAGGCATAGTTCGTGTTCCCAGCCTGCCCGATCGGAGCGAAATCCTTGATCGGGTCGAACGGCATGGTCTTGTAAAGTCCGGGATTGATCGAGAAGGCGGAGATGGAGCCGAGCAGGATGGTGTAGCCGTCGGGGGAGGCTTTGGAGGCGATGTCGGTGCCGATATTGCCGCCCGCGCCGGGGCGATTGTCGACGATGACCTGCTGACCAAGCGACTCGGTCATTTTCGCGGACACCAGGCGCGCGACGATGTCAGTGGTGCCGCCGACGGCGAAGGCGACGATCATGCGGATCGGTTTCGTTGGGTAATTGTCTTGAGCGTGCAGTGGCTTGCAGAAGGCCATGGTCGCAATCAGGCAGCCGGCCATCACTCGCATCTTCATCGCACGCACCTTCCCTTATTCAACGACCCCGCGTTTCTGATCGCGACAGACGGGGCCTGCCTGTCGCGTAAATCGTGACGGCCAATCAACAAGCCAGTTGCCCGATTCCGACGCTTGCTTCCGCCTGGTCGGTTGAATCGGCCCGCCAAATCGCTGTCCAGTGGTCCGATCCCGACGCTTGCTCCTGCCTTGCCGGGTGAATCGGCCCACCAAATCGATGTCCGTCGGAAAATCAGATGGATCTTGGAGTCGGTTTGCCATCCAGCGGCCCCGCCGCGACCGTAACACCGGTCCGAGTCGAAACACCAGCCAGTCACCCGCGATGCCGATCTCAGTCGATGAAGCCCAAATGGAAAATGGAGCAAGCGCGTGAACGCGGTCACCCGGGGGACACAGCCCACGGTAATACCGGCGAAAGGGCATGGCCCGTAGGATGCAAAGGGCAGCGGAGCGACACCCCGGCATGCGGCGATCGCCCTTTCCGTGCAATCACCCCCTTGCGGTCGGGCGGCAGAGGCGCAATCGTCTCCTCCTGCGGAGCATGGCCCTTTCAACTTGGAGCGGGGTACCGATATGCTTCGACCCTGGGGTGGCGACCGTCTGCTGGTGGCGGCCCCGGGACAGAACCGTCGGGTCGGGCTTGTCGGCGGGTAGCAAGGCCGAAACAGTCACGGTCGGGGGCGCTTCCCCGGCCAGTCTACGCTCGATGGGCGACAGCCGCTCGGGTAGAGCCACTCGGGTAAGTGCCTTTCGGGGCGAATGGATGCGGACGAACGATGAGCGATAACGACAAGCGTGGCGGCGGTAACACGGAAGGGCCGAACACCGGAGTGGTGGTCAAGGCGCGTCCGAAGACCCGTAAGCCTGCCATGTACAAAGTCTTGATGCTGAACGACGATTACACGCCCATGGAGTTCGTCGTCCATGTGCTGGAACGCTTCTTCCAGAAGACCCGGGATGAAGCGACCCGCATCATGCTGCACGTGCATCGCCGCGGCGTGGGTGTCTGCGGCGTCTACACCTATGAGGTCGCGGAAACTAAAGTGACACAGGTCATGGACCTTGCTCGCCAGAACCAGCACCCTCTGCAATGCACGATCGAGAAGGAATAAGCGGTTTGACCCATCCAGATCCCTCCAGGTCAATCGCATCACCCGCCGGCGAAAGCCTCGCTTTCGGCCGAGACCGGAGACAATCTCCGGATATCAGAGCGTAGGAGCAGCGACGACATGCTTTCACGTAACCTCGAACAGACGCTGCATCGCGCCCTTTCGCTTGCCAGTGAGCGTCGCCACGAATACGCCACCCTCGAGCACCTTTTGCTCGGCTTGGCGGAAGATACCGACGCGGCCACCGTCCTGCGCGCCTGTGGCGTCGACCTGGACAAGCTGCGGGCCGACTTGTCGGAATTCCTGGACAAGGACCTGGCCGGTCTTGCGACCGACCGTCCGGGCGATCCGAAGCCGACCGCCGGTTTCCAACGCGTGGTGCAACGGGCGGCGATCCACGTGCAGTCCTCCGGCCGCGATGAGGTGAGCGGGGCCAATGTCCTGGTCGCCCTGTTCAGCGAACGGGAAAGCCACGCCGTCTATTTCCTGCAATTGCAGGATATGACCCGCCTGGATGCGGTCAATTTCATCAGCCACGGCATCGCCAAGGCGCCCGGCCGGTCCGCTCAGCGTCCGGTCTCCGGTAGCAGCACCCCGCCTCCGGAAGGCAATCAGGAGCCGGAGCGGGAGGAAAAGCCGAACCGGCGAGCCCAGGACGCGCTGTCCAACTACTGCGTGAACCTGAACAAGAAGGCGATGGCGGGGAAGATCGACCCGCTGATCGGCCGCGACCTGGAAATCGAGCGCACGATCCAGATTCTGTGTCGGCGCACGAAGAACAACCCGCTCTATGTCGGCGATCCCGGCGTCGGCAAGACGGCCATCGCGGAAGGCCTCGCCAAGCGCATCGTTGAGGGCGACGTGCCGGAAGTCCTGGCCAAATCGACGATTTTCGCGCTGGACATGGGATCTCTGCTGGCCGGCACACGCTATCGCGGCGACTTCGAGGAACGGTTGAAGGCCGTTGTGAACGAACTGGAAAACCAGCCAGGCGCGATCCTGTTCATCGACGAAATCCACACTGTGATAGGCGCTGGCGCGACCAGTGGCGGTGCCATGGACGCGTCGAACCTGCTGAAACCGGCTCTGGCGTCCGGCAACATGCGCTGCATCGGCAGCACCACCTACAAGGAATTCCGCAACTATTTTGAGAAGGACCGCGCCCTGGTCCGCCGCTTCCAAAAGATCGACGTGAACGAGCCGTCGATCGAGGACACGGTGAAAATCCTGCGCGGCCTGAAGGTCAACTACGAGAAGCACCACAAGGTCCGCTACTCGGAGGAAGCCATCCGCGCCGCGGTGGAGCTGTCCGCCAAATATATCAACGACCGTAAGCTGCCGGACAAGGCGATCGACGTGATCGACGAAGTCGGTGCCTCGCGCATGCTGCTGCCGGAGCACAAGCGGCGGAAAACCGTCACCCTGCGCGACGTCGAGGAAATGGTCGCCAAGATCGCCCGCATTCCTCCCAAGTCGGTTTCCGCCGACGACAAGGAGACCTTGCGCAACCTGGAACGCGACCTGAAGTCCATGGTGTTCGGCCAGGACAAGGCGATCGAGGCCCTGTCGGCGGCGATCAAGCTGGCCCGCGCAGGCTTGCGCGAGCCGGAAAAGCCGATCGGCAACTACCTGTTCAGCGGACCGACCGGCGTCGGCAAGACCGAGGTGGCGCGCCAGTTGGCCTCCACCATGGGGATCGAGCTGATCCGGTTTGATATGTCCGAGTATATGGAACGCCACTCGGTGTCGCGTCTGATCGGTGCGCCTCCGGGTTATGTCGGGTTCGACCAGGGCGGGTTGCTGACCGACGCGATCGACCAGCATCCGCATGCCGTGCTGCTGCTGGACGAAATCGAGAAGGCGCATCCGGATCTGTTTAACATCCTGTTGCAGATCATGGATCACGGCAAACTGACCGATCACAACGGCAAGAGCGTCGATTTCCGCAACGTGATCCTGATCATGACCACGAATGCCGGCGCGTCGGACCTGGCGAAGGAGGCCATCGGTTTCGGGCGCGAGGGCCGGGAGGGTGAGGACGGCGAGGCGATCAAGCGCCTGTTTACGCCGGAATTCCGCAACCGCCTGGATGCGACCATCGCCTTTGCCGGCCTGACTCAGGAAATCGTCGGCCAGGTGGTCGAGAAGTTCGTCATGCAGTTGGAAGCCCAGTTGGCGGACCGCAACGTGACGATCGAGCTGTCTTCGGGCGCCAAGGAATGGCTGGCGGAACGTGGCTACGACAAGCTGTATGGCGCTCGTCCGCTGGCGCGCGTGATCCAGGAATACATCAAGAAGCCGCTGGCCGAGGAACTGCTGTTCGGCAAGCTGGTCAAGGGCGGGGCCGTCAAGGTGACCCTGAAGGATGGCAAGCTCGAATTCGAGATCGTCGAGGCGTCGGCGCCCACGGTGGTGAAGACCGAAGGCGACGACGAGGGTGGCGCGGATCGCGAACAGGAGACGGTGGAGTAGTCTCCATCGTCCGGACGACACCGACTACGACGTATCGGTGGCGGTGAAGATCCTCCCCCTCCCCTTGCGGGAGTGAGTTTTCCCACAAGTGTTGCGTGTGACCCCTCCCCCAACCCCCTCCCGCAAGGGGAGGGGGAGGGTTTTCCCCCGGCAGTGCCTCATCCCGCTATGCGTGTATGCCGCAGCCATCAAGGGGAGCGGGACAACTTTCCCACAACCATCCCTACAGAGATCGGTGCCTATCGTGGTGGCGGCACGAAGGACGTTTCCAACCAATTACCGTTCAATCGAATGCCGTCACCGCGGTGAGAGCGCGTCGATTGCGGCGCCTACCATGCGCGCATCCTCGCCGTCCGGCGGTAACATCGTACGCAGTCGGGTCCAGTAGCCGCGAGCGATGTCGGGTTTCAGCCCCTGTGCCGCTGCCAGCCCCAGATACCAAAGCACGGCCGGCTCGTTTGGCTGGATCGCCTCGACGCGGCGCAAGATGCCGATCGCGCGAACCGGTAGCGGTTCGGTGACCGCCAAACCGACCAACAGGGCCTCGACCGCTCGGAGCGAAATCGAAATGTCGGTGGGTTGCAGGATGGCCGCTCGCTCATAGGCGTCGGCCGCTTGTTCCCGCTCGCCCAGCACGGTGCGCGCTCGCCCCAACCGGAGCCAGCCATCCAGATCGTTGGGATTCGCCTCCAGCCGATCGGCGAGTCGGGATACCATCGCACCGATCATCGCCTTGCGATCGCCCTCGGGCATTTGCGATGCGGCGGCGATGGCATCGGCGTCCGGGCCCGGTGCGGCAGGGGCAGTGGGGGTGGCCGATACAGGCCCTGACGCCGTGGTCGAGGCTGATTCGGATGGACGCGGTGAACTTTGCGCAGGCGGTGAGGCCGCGGTTGACCCGGACAGGGGGGCGGCCTCCGGTGCGGACGCTGTCGCGGATACCGGTCCGGGCCGCGATGCCGCAATCGCCCTTGGCTCGGTGGAACGACCGGCGCCAGACGCGGCTCCCGTCGGGGTGATCGGCCCGGACATGCCGGCCAGATGAGCGAAAGCCGTGATCTGGCGGTCGATTTCGGCCCGGGCGGGCGTCTGTGGCGGAACCTCGGCGGCCAGGGTTTGCAACAGGGTAACCGCTCGCGTGGGATCACCCGACTGTCCGGTCGCCAGGGCCATATAGAACTGGGCCATCTGGTGGGTGGGGTCGGCTTTCAGGATGGCGGCGAAGATCTCCCGGGCCGGCGCGGTGACCGTGCCCTGCGCACGCACCACCAGGATCTCGCCGTGGGTGGCGAGCGTCTCCAGATCGGTCCGGCCCAGCTCGATCGCGCGCCGCGACGCGTCGGCCGCTTTGTCCCACTGCCCCAGCAGCATGTTGGCGCGTGCATACAGCAGCCAACCGTCGGCGTTGTTGGGTTCCTCCTTCAGGCGTGCCTCAAGCTGAGTCATCACCTGGCCCATATCCGGCGCCGCATCGGACCCGGCCGGCGGACGCGACGCAAACGGCATATCCGGCTGGCCAGGCTCACCGAGCGTCAGGTAAAGCCCGAGCGAACCGGACAGGACCAGCGCGGCGAGCGCACCCGCAAGGACCGGAGACGGACGGGGCGCGGTAGGCGGCGGTCCGGAATCACGCGCATCCGTGCTCAGGATGCGGTGCTGGATTTCCAGCCGTGTGACCTGCGCCTCTGCCTCCGTCACCAGTCCGCGGGCAATGTCGCGGTCCAGCTCCCGCAACTGGTCCCGATACACCGCGCGGTCGAACGCACCATCTACCTGAGCCGATGGCGCAGGCCGAAGCAGGGGCAGGACGAGAAGCACCAACGCGACAAATGCCAGCGCCGCCAGCAGGAACGACAGGATCATGAACCGCCTTCCCGCAGCAACTGCTCCAGTTTCCGTTGCTCTTCCTGGGTCAGGGCCTTGGAAGTTTCCGGTGCCACCGAACGACGCCGAAGCCACAACGCCGTGCCAGTCAAGCCCACGGCCAGCAAGGCCGCCGGTCCGAACCATAGCAGCCACGTCGCCGGCTTCACCGGCGGGCGGAGCAGCACGAAATCGCCATACCGGTCCACGATCGACTGAACGGTCTTCGTATCGCTGTCGCCCGCGGTCAGCCGCTCCCGCACCAGGACGCGGATGTCGCGCGCCAGGTCGGCATGCGATTCGTCGATCGACTCATTCTGACAGACCAGACAGCGTAGTTCGGCGCTGATCGCCCGGGCACGGGCCTCCAGCGCCGGATCGGTCAACCGCTCTCGTGGATCGACGGCCAGGGCCTGCGCTGATAGCAGGAGCAGGCAGGCCGTGAGCAGGGTGCGGTAGCGCGGGGCTCCGCCCCGGACCCCGCCAGGGCTCTGCCCTGGACCCGCCAAAGGCGCGGCCTTTGGAATGCGATTCTTTTGTTGCCTTGAGGGATGGGGCCCTACACGGACGGTGCGAGGTCCGTGTAGGGCCCCATCCCTCAAGGCAACAATGGTCCGGGTTCCAAGGGCCGTCGCCCTTGGTGGGGTCCAGGGGCAAAGCCCCTGGTCGGGGTCCGGGGCGAAAGCCCCGCGCTGCCGCACCCTGCTCATGACCCAGCCAGCGTCCGCAGCAGCGGCAGCAGCTCGCGCTCGACGGTCTCGACGCTTAGCGGTCCGACGAAGCGTTTGCGGACCCGTCCGTTGGCGTCCAGCACATAGGTTTCGGGCACTCCATAGGCGCCGAAATCCAGCCCCGTGCGCCCATCCCGATCCACTCCGATGCTGCGGTACGGGTCGCCGAACTGGCTCAGGAACCGCGTCGAATCCTCCGGCTTGTCCTTATAGGCGATGCCGTAGAGCGGGATTTTCTCCTGCTTGGCGAGACGCATCAGGACCGGGTGCTCGATACGGCA
Source organism: Nitrosovibrio sp. Nv4 (assembly GCA_943330455.2). Taxonomy (GTDB): domain Bacteria; phylum Pseudomonadota; class Alphaproteobacteria; order Acetobacterales; family Acetobacteraceae; genus Rhodopila. Next base: position 24,041 of record CALQHT020000058.1, read on the forward strand.
GGGGGCGCACCAGGAGGCGAAGAAGTTGATCACGACGGGTTGGCCACGCAGTCCGTCGCGGCTGAGCGTGCCGGTGCCGCTCAGCGCGGCCAGTTCGAACGCGGGTGCTTCCTTGTCGATCAGCGCGGATGGCAGGACTCGCGGGTCATGCCCAGGGCGCAGGGCCCAGGCGAAATAAAGTGCCAGCACGACGAACAGGCCGACTGGAAGCAGATAGAGCAGGCGGCGCATGTCAGTCCCCGACGGCCTGCTGGGCCAGTGTCGGCCGAGCGCGTTGGGCGATGCCGATACGCCAGCGCCGGTCGCTTAGGCTGACCACGCCACCGAAGGCCATGATCACGGCGCCGATCCAGATCCATGGGACCAGCGGCTTCCAATAGGCGCGGATTGTCCAGTTACCCGCCCCGTCGGCGTCTCCCAGAGCGATGTAGAGATCGGCCAGGAAGTTGGTGCGGATCGCGGTATCGGCGGTGGTTTGCTGCTGGACCGGGAAGAACTTTCGCTGCGGGCGCAGTTCAGCCACGAAGCGGTCGCCGCTGGTGACACGGATCACGGCCTCGTCGGCGGTGAAATTGGCGCCTTGCCGCCGCTCCACCCGCTCCAACTGGACCGTGTAGCCGGCGAGTTGCAGGGAATCGCCGGGGCGCAGAACCTCGATGGCTTCCCGGTCGAAGGCGGATGCCGCGAACCCGGCGACGGACACGGCCAGGCCAAGATGCGCGAAGGTCATACCGTAGGCGGACCGGGGCAGTTGGATCGCGCGTCGCAGGCTCTGGCCAAGAGGGATGCGGAACAGGCGGACACGTTCGGCGAACTCAACCAGCACCGCGGTGAACAGCCAGGCGGCCAGCCCCAGCCCCAGGATCGCCAGGATCGGCCCACCCTGGGTGACATAGAGCATGGTCAGGATCACGAGTCCGGTTGCCAGATAGGCGACCCAAAGCCGTTGCAAGGCGCCAAGCAGATCGCCGCGCTTCCAGGCGAGCATGGGGCCGATGCCAACGGCGATGACCAGAGGCACCATCAGGGGGGCGAAGGTGGCGTTGAAAAATGGGAAGCCCACGGACAGTTTCGGCCCGCCCACCGCGTCCAGGAACAGCGGATACAATGTGCCCAGGAACACCGTCGCGCAGCCGCAGGACAGCAGCAGGTTGTTCAGGACCAAGGACCCCTCACGCGACAAAGGCGCGAACAGTCCGCCGCCGCGCAAGGCCGGGGCACGGATGGCGAACAGAACCAGGGAGCCGCCGATAGCAGCGACCAGCAGCAGCAGGATGAACATCCCGCGCGCCGGGTCGGTGGCGAAGGCATGCACGGAGGTCAGCACGCCGGACCGCACCAGGAAGGTGCCGACCAGAGACAGGGAGAAGGTCAGGATCGCCAGCAACACCGTCCATGCCTTCAGGGTGTCGCGCTTCTCCACCACGATGGAGGAATGGATCAGCGCGGTCCCTAGCAGCCATGGCATGAAGGACGCGTTCTCGACCGGGTCCCAGAACCACCAGCCGCCCCAGCCGAGGGTGTAGTACGCCCACCAGCTTCCCATCGCGATGCCGATGGTCAGCGCGCACCACGATGCCAGGGTCCAGGGCCTCACCCAGCGCGCCCAGGCGGCATCGACCTTGCCCTCGATCAGGGCGGCGACGGCGAAGGCGAAGGCGACGGAAAACCCTACATAACCCAGGTAGAGAAACGGCGGATGGAAGGCGAGGCCGGGGTCCTGCAACACCGGGTTCAACCCGCGTCCGTTCAGCGGGACCGGGAAATTGCGAGCGAATGGGTTGGAGGTGAACAGGATGAACAGCAGGAAGCCGACGCCAATCATGCCTTGCACCGACAGCACCCGGGCTTGCAGCGCCGGCGGCAGATTGCCGCTGAACAGCGCCACCGCGGCTGCGCAGACAGCGAGGGTGAACACCCATAGCAGCATGGAGCCCTCATGGTTGCTCCAGGCGCCGGTGAGTTTGTAGAGCAGCGGCTTGTCGCTGTGGCTGTTCTGATAGACGTTCAGCAGGGAAAAGTCGGAGGTGACATAGGCGTGCACCAGCGCCGCCATGGACAGCCCGACCAGCAGGAATCCGGTCAACGCGCAGGACCGGCCGACGCCCATCCAGGCGGTGTTGCCGCGCGACGCGCCGATCATCGGAATGACCGACTGCACCACGGCCACGAACAGCGCCAAAATCAGCGCAAAATGCCCCAGTTCAGCGATCACGGCACTGCTCGGCCTGGACGTCCCGGAGGGCGCACTGTGGGGCCGCCGGCAGGAGGCGGGCGGGAAGCGTTGCAGTGACATGTGCGCACATGGCGCGTACGTGCGCCAGCATCGGGTGTCGGGTCAAGTCCCGTCGCGAGGAGGGCAAAGATCCTGGTCTGATGGACCTCTGGGTGAGGCCGATCCACGGCACTAACCGTGGTTCCGGTTCGGGATCTGCCGCGGTCGTACGTATGGGCAATGGAGAACATCCTCCCCCTCCCCTTGCGGGAGGGGGTTGGGGGGAGGGGTCAAGTCGCACGAACATGGCGTGAAGCCCCACCCCCC
>CALQHT020000059.1 GCA_943330455.2 Nitrosovibrio sp. Nv4
AGCCTGGTCCAGGCCGCGAAGGCAAAGGCGCGCGGATATCGATCAACCCGTAACCTCAAAGCCATGGTCTATCTCATCGCCGGAAAGCTCGACCTCAGGCTGCCAGTATGAAATCGTTACCACCCACTCCAAACAGCGAGGAGCCGAACGGAAACACATCCGTCCTGTTGAACGATGGCACCGGCAAATTCGGCGCGGCCACGACCTACGCCGCCGGGGGGACTACGACCGGCGTCGCACCCGTGCTGGTTGATCTGAACGGAGACGGTAGAGCCGAAATCGTGGGCGTTACCAACGCCACCATCAATGGCAGCACCGTCTACAGCGTGACCGTTTCGATGAACGACGGGACGGGTAAGTTCACTCTCGGGACGAGCCGAGCGCTGACGGCGTTCCCGTCCAGGATCAGCACGGCCGATATCAATGGGGACGGCAGGGCCGATATCATCGCGAGCGGATTCTCAAACTCCGTGACGAATATTACCGTGCTGCTGGGTGACGGCGCCGGCGGCTTTCGGGCACCAATCCTGACAACGGTCGCCGCCGCCTATACCGCCATAACACCCGGCGACGCGACCGGCGATGGACGCGCCGACCTGTTGGCGACAGCCAGCGATGGTTCGGTTTCGTTGATGGTGTCGGATGGAACAGGGAAATTCTCCACCCCCGTCTCCTACGGTACGACATCCACCTTCCCGAACACACTCGCGGTGGGGGATTTGGACAACGACGGCAAGGCGGATGTCCTGGTCGGCAGCGGTTCGACGTTCGACAGCGGCAGCGGGGTCTTCAGCGCCAAGGTCTCGACCCTGCTGAACATATCCATCGGTGCATTCGGCAACGTGGTTAAGGCAGGCAACATCAAGGGGACCGCGGAGATCGGACGGTCCGTGTCCATATTCGAAGGCGCCAAGCTGCTCGGCACCGCGACTCCGGACGCGGTAACTGGAGCGTGGAGCCTGTCCCCCGTCCTGACCAACGGCAAGCACACACTGACCGCGACGCAGACGGATGCCGCCGGCAACACCGCAACCGGCACGCTGACGATCCTGGTCAAGAAAACCGCCAGCGTCATGACCGCGGTTCTGGCCAACGACACCGGAAAATCGACGATCGACAAGATCACCAACGACCCGACCATAAAGGGCACCGGCGGCGCGGGCGACACGATCTCGATCTTCGAGGGCGCAACCCAGGTCGCCACCGGTATCGTCAAGCTGGATGGAACCTGGTCGATCCGGCCCAATCTGGCGGACGGGGCGCACACCTTGACCATCAAGGATACCGACGGCGCGGGCAATGTCAGCTTGGCTGCGACGGTCACGATGACGCTGGATGCAACAGCGCCGGCACTGACTGTCACGCCGCTGACCACACTTGGGTTTGCCGCACCTGTCCTGACCAAAAGCAGCCTGTTCGCCCCGGCACTGTTCGCGGCCGACATGGACGGTGATGGTAAGCTCGATATCGTGGAATCGAGTGGCACCACGTTGTCGATTTTGCCGGGGAAGGGCGGCGCGACGTTCGGTACCGAGAAACTCTTCACAATGGCACCCGGGGGCTTCGGCGCGCCCAACCGCGTTTTGCTCGCCGATATGAACGGCGATGGCAAGATGGATGTCGTCGCGGTCTACGACGGCAGCCCGTCGGCCACGGTGAAGACCTATCTGAATGATGGTGCGGGCAATTTCGGTGCGGCGATCTCGGCGTCACTCGCGACGACATCCACATCCGTCTTCGCCAATGACGTGAACGGAGACGGCAAGGCGGACTTGGTCAGCGTGTCGGGGTCCCAGGCCTTTGTGCAACTGAACGATGGCTCGGCCGGTTTCAGCGGGTTCAGCAAGTTCAGCTTAGGTAACAGCAATGCGAATCAGATCCTCCTGACCGATCTGAACAAGGATGGCCGGCCGGACATCGTCGCGTTCTCCAGCTTCTCCACCGGGATCACCACGTTGCTGAACAACGGAAGCGGCGCTTTCGGCGCGGCCAGTCCGTTTGTAGCGGTTCCGTCACCGACCAGCCAAATGATTTCCACCGACATCAACAACGACGGAAATCTCGATCTCGTCGCGTTGCCGGGTAACACTTTGTACACACTGCTTGGCGACGGCACGGGAAAATTTGGCACGCCGATCACCTCCAAGATCACGAACAGTGGCCTCACACTTTCCGCCATCACCGATGTCAACGGCGACAACCGCCCGGACCTGATTTTCAGTGTGCGGAGCGCCGGCGGGGTCTCTGTCCATCTTGGCGACGGCACGGGCGGGTTCGAGAATCCGGAGACCAACCTCTTCGGCACCGGTTCCTTCATGTATGGGGCCATTACCGCCGACATGAACGGTGACGGCAAATCGGACCTGGTCACCGCGACGAACGCGGCGAACGGGCAAACCCAGGTGATGCTGAACACCACCACCGGCCCGTTCGGCTATGTCATCGCCGCCCCGACCCTGACCGGGAAAAGCGAGCTTGGCTCCAAGGTCATCATCTCCGAAGGCGCCAAGACGGTTGGGACCGCCACCCAGGGCGCAACCGGTGACTGGTCGTTCAAGGCGAGCGGCCTGACCATCGGCGCCCATACGTTGACCGTCACGCAGACGGACCTCGCGGGCAACGTCACCAGCAGTCCGGTCACGATCACGGTGCCACCGGCACCAGGGCCGAGCGGGTCCGGTCCCGCGGTGGTGCATGTTGTTGGGGGCGGCGATGTGACGTTGGACCCGACACTGACCAACGTGACGGTCCTGCTGGACTCGGCCACCAACCTGACCTTGAACCAGATGGGCTTCATCACCGCGATCGGCAGCGGCAAGGGCGACACGATCACCGCGGGCGCCGCCAACCAGACCCTGACCGGACGCGTGGGGGCCGATACGCTGGTCGGCTATAGCGGGTTTGGCACCACCTTCAGAGACACCAGCGCGGGGTTGAACGGCGACAAGATCGGCCTGTTCGGCGGCGGCGACGTGATCAACGTGACGGACCTGCTGCCAGGGTCGGCTCAACCGCTGGCCTATAAGACCACCGCGTCCGGCGGCATCCTGACGGTGACCGATGGCACGCGCACCACGAATATCGGGTTCATTGGCAGCTATGCCGCGTCCGATTTCAAACTCGGCGCCGACGGTCAGGGAGGATCGTTGATCACCTTCGCGCGCGGTTCATAGCGAAGCGGCGGCAGGCGGTGTCCGATCGGACACCGCCTGCTGTTCAACTCGTCCGGTCAGATCTGGACGCCCGTGATATCCGCATCCGACAGGCCCCAGGATTTCAGAACATCCTGGGCCGAAACTTCACCCGGAGGCTTCGGGGTGGCCAATTGCGTGGTGCCGAAGCGCGGCGCGGGCGCGGGCTGGCGCATCCCCCCCACCTCGATGAACGCGTTGCGCTGGACGTTGTGCGGATGGGCATGTGCCTCATCCATGGACAACACCGGGGCGAAGCAGGCGTCGGTGCCTTCCAGACGCTGGCACCATTCGTCCCGGGTGCGCGTGGCGAACACCGCGGTCAGCTTGTCCTTCACCTGCGGCCATGACTCGCGATCCCATTGGGCGGGGATGGTCGCCGGATCGATCTCCAGCCGTTGCATCAGTTCCGCGTGGAACTTCGCCTCAATGGGCGCGATGCTGATGTATTGGCCATCCGAGCACTCATAGACTTCGTAGAAATACGAGCCGGAATCGAGCTGGTTCTCACCGCGCGGATGATCCAGGCGCCCGCCCGCCTTCATCGCGTAGATCGGGGTCATGAGCGACAACGCCCCATCGACCATCGCCGCATCCACCACCTGGCCGGCGCCGGTCGTCCTGGCCGAGATGATCGCCGCCAGCAGCCCGGTCACCAGATACAACGCGCCACCGCCGTAATCGCCGACCAGGTTCAGCGGCGGGGTCGGCTTCTGCCCCTTGCGGCCGATCGCATGCAGGGCGCCGGTCAGGGCGATGTAGTTCAGGTCGTGCCCCGCGGCCAAAGCGAGCGGCCCTTCCTGGCCCCAGCCCGTCACCCGCCCATAGGCCAGGCGCGGGTTGCGCTTCAGGCAGACATCGGGGCCAAGGCCGAGCCGCTCCATGACGCCGGGGCGGAAGCCTTCGATGAGGGCGTCGGAACCGTCGACCAGCTTCAACGCCAGCGCCACCGCCTCCTTCTTCTTCAAATCCAACCCAACCGCCGCTCGGCTTCGTTTGGTGAACTCGAACTCCTGCGCCATCGGCACGCCCAGGTCGGCCGGGCCGATGCGGTCGATGCGCAACACGGTGGCACCCATGTCCGCCAGCATCATGGCGGCCATCGGAGCGGGGCCAATGCCCGCGAACTCGACGATCTTTACGCCTGCCAAGGGTCCCATGGGCGTTCCTGCTCCGATTGGTTTGTGGTGCGTGATTAAGGCCCGTCCCGCCGCATCGCGCAATCCTGCGGCGGGCGGGTGCACGCCGAACGGCCCCTTGCCACCTGGGAGCGGTTCAGCGAGGTTGCCGCCAATGCGCCGCCCTCGCCTTCCAGCCCTGCCGCCCACCATGGAAGGCATGGCGTGGATGGTTGCCGCGGGCCTGGTGTTTTCCGTGTTCAACAGCTCGCTGCGGCTGATCGCGATGCAGGTCAGCCCGTTCCAGGTCCAATTCCTGCGCTATTTCTGCGGGCTGCTGATCATGCTTCCCTTCATCCTGCGGGTTGGCATCCCGGCCTACGCACCCAACGGCCTGACCGGGCAGATCTGGCGCGGCGCCATCCATACCGCCGGCATGCTGCTGTGGTATATCGCGCTGCCGCATCTGACGCTCGCCGACATGACCGCCATCGGCTTCACCGCACCGATTTTCATCATGATCGGGGCCGCGCTGGTGTTCAAGGAACGCATGTACTGGGAGCGTTGGGCCTCCGCGCTGATCGGCTTTGGCGGCGTCATGATCGTGGTCGGGCCGAAAATGACGACGACCGGAGGCACCTACGACCTGATCATGCTGGCCTCGGCGCCGCTGTTCGCGGCATCCGCCCTGATCACCAAGGCCCTGACCAAACGGGATCGGCCCGAGGTGATCATCACCTGGCAATGCATCACCATCAGCGCATTTTCCCTGCCATTCGCGCTGCCGGATTGGACCTGGCCCACGGCGTTGCAATGGGTCGGGCTGTTCAGCGGCGCGGTCATGGGCAATGTCGGGCATTACTGCATCACGCGGGCCTTCAAGGCCGCCGATGCCAGCGCGAGCCAGTCGGTCAAGTTCCTGGAACTGATATGGATGACCGCCCTGGGTTACGCGATCTTCGCCGATATCCCGACTCTGTCGACGATCATTGGCGGCCTGGTGATCGTTGCCGCCACCACCTGGGTCGCACGCCGCGAATCACTCCGTCGGCGACTTGGGTAAGCCAGTGTCAGGCCTCGAAGGCATCCACCGTGGCGACATCAAGCAGCCGTTCGATCACCTCCGGCTCTTGCGCACCGGCAATGGCATGGCGCCCGCCGATCACGAAGCAGGGCACGCCGTTGATCCCCAATCGATGCGCGCGCAAATTTTCGGCGTGGACGGTGTCGGCCTCCTGGTCGGAGGCCAGGAACGCCATGACCTCCCGCGGGTCGAGGCCACAGGTGGCGGCGATCGCGGCCAGGACGCTGTGCTCGCCAATATCGTGCCCGTCTGTGAAATAGGCCGAGAACAGGGCTTCCACCATTGCGTCGGATTGCCCGAACCGCCCCGCATAGCGCACCAGCCGATGCGCATCGATCGAGGACGGGGTGCGCCGGATCCGGTCGAAGCGAAACAGTATTCCTTCCGCGCGCCCGGTCTCGGTGATGGCGTGGTAAAGCCGCTTGGCGCGTTCTTCTCCACCGAATTTGCGCACGACGTAATCGGGTCGGGTCATGCCGAAACGCGGCATCTCCGGGTTCAGCAGAAACGGCCGCCAGCTCAATTCGAACAGGATGTCGGGGCGGCGGCGCAGGGTCCGCAGCAAGCGCCTGACGCCCAGATAGCACCAGGGGCACACGAGATCATGCACGATCTCGACGCTCAAGCGCGCGGTCGGGGGGACCAGGATGTTCACGCCCCGATCCTGGCCCGGAGCGGATGGATTGTCACGCCAATATCACCCGGCCAGCCAAAACGGCGGCGCCGGACAGGCCCACCGGTGAAATCCAGTCACCTCCACCGACCTGTCACACTCCCAAAAAACGAAGAAAATCTTCTGATGAACACAGTTACAATTGCCGACGGCCGAGCAGGGTTTTGCTCGTTGCTGGCGGGGCTGTCGTTTTGTGTGCATGCCGGCAAGAAACCGCATGCATGATCGGGATGCGGCAATGCGCCGGCGACCTGGATGGGTCTGCCTTGATCGCTCGATGGATTGGCGGTCACCGGACAACGGCATCGGCCGGAAACACCGGCAGCAGACCATCGGTCGCGCCCCGTGGAAGCCATGCGAATCGCCGTGGCCGCTCCGCAAAGGGATGCTCGTGTTGCTGAAGGGCCATGAAATGTCATTGATATTCATCATTTTCCGACATATGAAACCTCAAAATTGCAAAATTCCACCGCGCACACGGAATCGACGGACAATCGGTCTTGACACCAGGCGCCCTGCAAACGAGGTTCGCCCTCGCCATCACAGGCAACCGAGGTACGCTGGGAAGACCGGTGTGTGGTTACCGCACTGAGCCGCTTTCCGCCGTCCGCCAACTATGCTTGGCGCTCGCCGACGCGGTTGCGGCTCCCATCCCCGGACGCCTGTGACAACGGTAACTACTGACGGGTTGACGTCCGATATGGATCAAAGTGGGCGCAGTCAGGGTTATATCGTTCTTGCAACAGGATCGAGAAAATACCTGATCATGGCTACCAACCTGGTCGCGTCCATTCTGGTCATGGACCCGAAACGGGACGTCTGCGTGGTCCACGACCCCGATGCGGACGTCCCGCAGGAACTGCAGCACAGCCGGGTCCATCTGCGCACATTGCCGCTCGACCCACTGTACCCGACCGTGATCAACAAGTTTCGCCTGCCCTCGGTCTCCCCATTTGGACAAACGATGTATGTCGATGCGGATTGCCTTTTGGTAAAGCGCGACATCGATTTCTATTGGGATGCGGTCGGCGCGCAGCCCCTGGCCATAACGGGCACTCAGCGGGTCGACGGATTGTGGAAGGGACGCAGAATCCGCGACATCCTGCGGGAGCAGAACGTCGACCACATCGTGCAAAACAATGGCGGTGTCTTCACCTTTAACAAATCGAGAGAGTCTGCCTCGCTGTTCGAGGACCTCAACGCCTTCTATCTGGAGCGGCGGGAAAGCCTGCGGGTGCGCACCCATCAAGGCAGCCGACTTTTTTCCGATGAGCTGTTTTTTGCGGTGTTCATGGGTATGCGCCATATCCCGCCCGCGTCCTACGATCCCGGTCCGAACAACAGTTGGATGGTGACCACCTGGAGAGCCCTGGCGTGCCGGTTCGAACCGCGGGCGGAGCTGTCGGTCATTTACAAGGCGCGCAGCAATCTTTTCGATCTCACAATCATGCCGACCGGTTGGCGGCGCCTGTCACCGACATTCGCGCATTTCGTCGGGCTGAAACCGCGGCGCCTGTACACACGCCTGGCGAACGAGTTCCGCGTCGCATGTGGGATGCCGCTGCTCGACTAACGGGTGCGACACGGGACCGATGTCGTCGTGTTCGCTGCCTGCGACTGGGACCGTCGCGAATGCAAGGCCCCTGCTCGACATAGAGCATGATCACGCTGAGCGGAACGTCACAGCGTGTGAATCATGCGATCATATAGAGCATGATCACGCTGAGCGGAACGTCACAGCGTGTGAATCATGCGATCAAACAAAGAGCTAGAGCGGTTTTCCGTTTCCAGTCAGGGTGAAACCGCTCAAGCGCGTTCCGCCAGAGCCGATCGATCGGGCGGCAGACCGCCGTCAAAGGATCAGCGGCAAACCGACATAGTTTTCCGCCAACGCCTCCGACGCAGCGCGAGAGGAGAACAGATTGTCCAGTTCGGCGATTTGCATCTGTCGCTCGAACGGCAAATGATCGTGAAATCGATGTAATAACGACGTCATAAACCAAGAAAACCGCTGCGCCCGCCATACCCGGCGCAGGCTGGTCGCGGAATAGAGGTTCAGCCCGTCATCCGCTCCGGTGCGGAAATAATCCACCAGCGCCGGGGTCAGCACCGCAACGTCGGCCGCCGCCAGATTGAGCCCCTTGGCGCCGGTCGGCGGCACGATATGCGCCGCGTCCCCCAGCAGAAACAGCCGTCCATACTGCATCGGCGTGACCACGAAGCTGCGCATCGGGGTGATGCCGCGCTGCGTGATCGGGCCCTCGTTCAGGCGAAACCCATCCCGCCCCAGCCGCCGATTCAACTCCGACCAGATGCGGTCATCCGACCATTGAGCGATATCCTCGTCCGGCGCGCATTGCAGATAGAGCCGGGTCACGCTGGGGGAGCGCATCGACATCAGGGCAAAGCCGCGGTCATGGCTGGCATAGATCAGTTCTTTGGACGCCGGCGCCGCATCGGCCAGGATACCCAACCAGCCGAACGGATAGTCTCGCTCGTAACTGGTGAGCAGACCGGCGGGGATCGTGTCGCGACACACGCCATGGAACCCGTCGCAGCCGGCCACGATGTCGCACCGCAGTTCCTCGGACCTGCCATCATGCCGATAATGGATCGACGGTCGCGACCCCAGCAGGTCGCGCACGCTGACATCTTCGGCCTCGAAGACGATCCGGCCGCCGTCGGCCAGGCGGGCGGCGATCAGATCCTGCACCAGCTTGTGCTGGCTGTAGACCATGACGTGCTTGCCGGTCAGCGCCCGGAAGTCGATGCGATGGTCGCGCCCGTGGGAACGCAGAATGACACCCTCATGCACTAGGCCATCCCGCCGCATCCGGGCGCCGACACCGGACTCGTTCAACAACTGCTCGACCGGGTATTCCAGCACCCCGGCGCGAATGCGGTTCTCCACATAGGCACGGGACTTCGCCTCCAGGATCACCGACTCGATCCCATGCAGGTGGAGCAGGTGTGACAGCAGCAGTCCGGCGGGTCCGGCACCTACAATTCCGACCTGGGTGCGCATCGCTTCCTCGTCATCGCCTGGCAACGGCAGTGTAGCCGGGCGGCGCGGACGGTGCATAATCGCGCCTGCCGAATGCAGCGGCCGCAACGGCCCGATACCAAGCCGCCAGACGGTTTGCCGAGCGACGTTCCGATTGCATCCTGCCGTCAAACATGCTGTAAGCCCCGCTTCCCTGCCGGGGGCGACGGCATCGCGCCCGGCTATGCTCGACTTCCATCCATCGACGATCGGGGATGCGAAGTGGCCAAGCCCGGCCAGGAGCGGAGACAAGCCAGAGGGGTTACAGGATGCCGCTTTATGAAACCGTGCTGATAGCGCGGAACGACGTGACGCAGCAGCAGGTCGAGGCTGTCGCCGACGAGATCGGCACCGAGCTCGAAGCCGATGGCGGCGCCGTCAAGAAGCGCGAATATTGGGGCCTGCGCGGCCTCGCCTACCGGATCAAGAAGAACCGGAAAGGCCACTACATGCTGCTCGGCCTTGACGCCAAGCCGGCCTTCATCACCGAAATGGAACGCAAGCTGGGCCTGAACGAAGACATTCTTCGCTTCATGACCATCCGCCTGGAAGCGATCGATGACGTCCCGTCGGCGATCCTGTCCCGCAAGTCGGACGACCGGGAGCGGACCTTCCGTGGGCCGAAGCCGCCGGGGCGCTTCGAAAGCGGACGCCGCCGCAGCTTTGACGATCGTGAGGAATTCCGCGCGCGCGACGAATTCGTGCGCGATGACTTCCGCGGCGGACCTGAGGAGTAAGACGCATGTCCGATAGCACGGAAATCAATCCAGCCGCCCGTCGCGCCGCCGTTGGCGCTCGCCGGCCGTTCTACCGCCGCCGCAAGTCCTGCCCGTTCTCCGGCCCGAACGCGCCGAAGATCGACTACAAGGACGTGCGTCTGCTGTCCCGCTTCCTGTCGGAACGCGGCAAGATCGTGCCGTCCCGCATCACCGCGGTATCGGCCAAGAAGCAGCGGGAACTCGCGGTCGCCATCAAGCGCGCCCGTTTCCTGGCGCTGCTGCCCTACGTCCTGAGCTGAGGAGCGATCCATGGCCGCCGTTGAATTGGTCCTGCTCCAGCGCGTTGAAAAGCTGGGGCAAATGGGCGACGTGGTGCGGGTCAAGCCCGGCTTCGCCCGCAACTATCTGCTGCCGCAGAAAAAAGCCCTGCGCGCCAACAAGGACAACCTGGCTCGCTTTGAAGCCCAGCGTGCCCAGTTGGAAGCGCAGAATCTCCAGCGCCGTGAGGAAGCGGAGCGGGTGGCGGAACGCGTTGGCGGTCTGTCCGTCCTGGTGATCCGCCAGGCCGGTGAGTCCGGCAGCCTGTACGGCTCGGTCTCGCCGCGCGACATCTCCGACGCTTGCACGGAAGCCGGCCTGACCATCAACCGTCAGCAGGTCGTTCTAGAGCATCCGATCAAGACGCTCGGACTGTCCAAGGTCCGCGTATCATTGCATCCGGAAGTTTCCATCAGTGTGACGGTAAACGTCGCCCGTAGTACTGAAGAAGCCGAACGGCAGGCGCGGGGCGAGCGCGGCACCGCGGAGGTCGAGGAAGAACCCGCGACCTTGGAAGAGATGCTCGACGCCGAGATGCAAGCGGACGCGTCCTGACCGAAGGTTGATAGACCGCCTCCCTGTCACGGGGAGGCGGATTCGTCGGCGGTCTGGCGCTTATCTTCAGGTTTTTACGTGGGTTCGAGGCCGTACATGCGGTCCTAGGTCCGCTCTTCGGTAGACCCATGAAGGCTGGGCGGCGGACCGCCAGGGGCCCCAACGGGTGCCATGATGGCGCCGATAATCCGGCAGCGAAATTTATCGTGGCTGCCCACGTATCCTGCCGCACCTAACGCCAATTTCAACCGACCGAAAATATCACCAAGGGTCGCCGCTTTATCGCGCAACTTTGGGTCGCGCTCGGCGTTGCCCATCCGGCCCACCCCGCGCAAACTCCGGCACCGACCTGGGGGAGCGCGCATGACCAACCTGATCGAACTTCGAATCACCGATCGCCGGCCCTTTGCCGACGGCCACGCCTTCGGCTCCGTTGGCGCCTATGAGCGTCTGTCCGGACGCGCCCTGTTCGCCGTGGACCCGCTGGCGGCGCCGCAACGCGATGTGGTGGACCTGGACAAGGCGCCCCGCGACGACCGCGGCCTGGTGTGGTTCGAGGCGGATTTCATGATCCTGAAACCGCTCGACATGGCGCGCGGCAACCGCCGGGTCTTCTACGATTACGGCAATCGCGGCCACAAGCGCGCGCTGCAATTCTTCAACGACGCCCCGCACAGCAACGACCCGATCAGCCTGGCCCACGCGGGCAACGGCTTTTTCATGCGCCACGGCTACGCGGTGGCCTGGGTCGCGTGGGAGGGTGACATGCTGCCGGGCGACGGGCGGCTGGTCCTGGACGTCCCGGTCGCGACCGACAACGGCACGCCGATCACCGGACGCGTCCGGGTGGAGTTCATCCCCGACGGACCGGGCGCCACGTGCTACCCGCTCAGCGGCCGGTATGCGGCGCATTCCTACCCCACCGTCTCCCTGGACACGCGCGACGCGGTGTTCACGCGCCGGCGCTATCCCTACGACGCGCCCGAAATCATCGCCTCCGACCAATGGTCCTTCGCGGTCGAGCAGATCGGCCTGGGTGCCGAGACCAAAGTGCCGGAGCGTGCGCTGGTGCCATCCGACTGGCACATCCACTACCCGGCCGGTTTCCAACCGGGCTGGATCTATGAACTGCTCTACACCGCCAAGGACCCGAAAGTGATGGGACTGGGCCATGTCGCGGTGCGCGATTTCGTCAGTTTCCTGAAATACGACACCACCGACGCCAATCCTCTGCGCGGCACCGTCAATGCCTATGGGTGGGGGCGGTCGCAGACGGGCCGCTGTCTGAGGGATTTCGTCTATCGCGGCTTCAATGCCGATGCCGCCGAACGGAAAGTGTTCGACGGGGTGATGCCGCATGTCGCCGGCGCCGGGCGGAAATGGATGAACCACCGGTTCGCCAACCCGATCGTGTCCGGCGGGCAGCAATACGAGGATCACTTCAACATCGCGGATTCATTCCCGTTCTCCTATGCCTGGTCCACCGACCATTTGACCGGCAAGCAGGACGCGATCCTAAAACGACCCGAAACCGACCCGCTGGTCTTCCACACCCAAAGCGCCACCGAATACTGGGTCCGCCGAGGATCCCTCGCCCACACCGACACGCTCGGCAACGACCTGCCGCAGCCGGAGACGGTCCGGGTGTATTGCTGGTCCAGTTCCCAGCACGGCGCCGACCCTTTGCTGAAGGCCCCCGCCAGCGGGATCGGGCAGCATTTCTCCAACAATGTCGCCACGTCGATGTTCTTCCGCGCCATGATGGTGGCAATGGACGAGTGGGCCACCAACCACACGCCGCCGCCGCACAGCCGCATCCCCACCCGCGCCGACGGCACGTTGGTGGATTACGCCACCTGGAAGCAGCAATACCCGTCGATCCCCGGCACATCCGTGTTGGTCGAACCCAACGTCCTGACCCTGCTGGATTTCGGCCCCGACGCCGACAAGGGCATTCTGCGAGAACCCCCGGAAATCGTGCACGGCAAGAACGATCCCGACGGCGCGCCGGGCCTGCGCTACACCGTGCTGGTCCCGTCGGTAGACTCGGACGGCAACGATATCCCCGGCGTTCGCGCCCCGATGGTGCAGGCCCCCTTGGGCACCTACACCGGCTGGAACCCCCGCGCCCGAGGCTACGGCCACGGCATCCAATGGCGGTTTGAAGGCAGCTACATCCCATTCCCGGAAACCGCGTCCGAACGAGTCGCAACCGGTGACCCAAGGCCCTCCATCCTAGAACGCTATGGCGATAAGGCGACCTACCGGGCGACCATCGTCGCCGCGGCTCGGGAACTGGTGGCCCAGCGCCTGATGCTGGAAGAAGATGTCGAGCGCTGCGCCGAGGCCGCCGCCGATTGGGGCAGGCCGCGGCATTCGGTGATCTCCCTATGATTGACTCCGCCCGGATCGACACCGCCCGCCTGTTTGGGCCGAATCGGCCCCGGCGCCCGAACCTGATGGCACGCCGGCACGTCGTGGTCTCTGGCCATTACTACGCCTCCCAGGCCGGGATGCAGGTGTTGGAAGCCGGCGGCAACGCGGTCGATGCCGGCGTGGCAACCGGACTGGCGATCGACGTTCTGGAGAGTCAGTTCGTCGGGTTCGGCGGCGTCGCCCCCATCATGGTCCGCCTGGGCGGGAAGGTGGAGGTCGTCTGCGGGGTCGGGCCATGGCCGGCGGCGGCGGACATCTCCGTCTTCCATGACCGCTACGGCGGCCGCATCCCGGACGGGTTGCTGCACACCGTCGTACCCGCCGCGCCCGGCAATTGGATCGAGGCACTGCGCCGCTGGGGCACCATGTCATTCGGCGACGTGGCCGCCGCGGCGATCCGCTTCGCCCGCGACGGCTTCCCGGTCTATCCGTTCTTCCACGAGATCATCGCCTCCAAGCAAGCCGAGATCGCGCGCTATCCGACCACCGCCGCGATCTTCCTGCCGGGTGGTTCGGTGCCGGTCGTGGGCTCGATCTTCCGGCAGGAGGATCTGGGCCGCACCCTGCAATACATGGCTGACGCCGAACGGGCGGCATCCGGAAATGGGCGAGAAGCCGGGTTGTCCGCCGCGCACGACGCGTTCTATCGCGGCGACATTGCCCGCGCGATCGTCAGGCACCAGCAGGAAAACGGCGGCTGGCTGTCGGCCAAGGACCTGGCCGGCTTCCGGGCCAGGGTGGAGGCGCCAGCTCGCACAAGGTTCCACAATTTCGATGTCTATGGCTGCGGCGCATGGTCGCAGGGGCCGATGGTGCTGGAGGCATTGAACATCCTGGAAGGGCTGGATCTGGCCGCGATGGGCCATAACTCGGCCGCCTATGTGCATGCGGTAACGGAAGCCCTGAAACTGGCGGCGGCGGACCGGGAGGCCTATTTCGGCGATCCGGACTTTGAGGACGTGCCCCTCGATGTGTTGCTGTCGAAGGACTTTGCGACGACGCGGCGGCGTTTGCTGGACCCCGCTCATGCCTGGCCCGGATTGCCCCCGGCCGGTTCGGCGCGCGGCGGAGCGGCACCGGTCTGGCATCCAGACCCGTCCGCCGGATCGGGGGCGGAACTGGTCGGGGAGAAACCCGCGACCTCCTTCTTCTGTGTGGTGGACCGAGCCGGCGATGTGTTCGCCGCCACCCCCAGCGACGGAACGATCGGAGGGCCGGTCGTGCCAGGGACGGGAATCACGGCCTCGATGTGGGGATCTCGCGGCTATTCCGGACTGTCACATCCCGGTCGGGTCGGCCCCGGGCGCCGCCCGCGCATGTCCGCCAACCCGGCGATCGCGGTGGCCGAGGGCGATTCGGTCATTCCATTCGGCTCCCCCGGCAGCGAGGTGCTGGGCCAGGCCATGTTGCAGGTGTTCCTGAACCAGGCGGTGTTCCGGATGGACCCGCAAAGCGCGGTGGAGGCCCCAAGGTTTGCCAGTTTCTCCTGGCCGGAATCGACCCTGCCGCACGCGTATCGGCCGGGCTTGTTGTGCGTGGAAGCCGATGTCGGCTCCCAGGTCGGGGACACGCTGTCGGCGATGGGTCACGCGGTGGAATGGTGGCCGGAACGGAAATATCTGGCCGGGTCGGTCGTCACGATACGGCACCAACTGGCCACGGACGTGCGCTGGGCCGGCGCGGACCCGAGGCGATCAGCCTACGCGGTGGGGTGGTAGGCACTTAGGCGAGGCGCGGGAATAGCGGCTTCATTTGGCGGGCAGTCGGGGGGAGGGAAGCCTCGGGGCTCCGCCCCAAACCCCGCGAGGGCTTCGCCCTTCGAACCCACCAGGGGCTAGGCCCCTGGACCGCGATCCATGGGGTCAGGGACGAAAGGGGGCCGACACGGACGTTGATACGCCATGGCTGGCCCCCTTTCGTCCCTGACCCAATAAACGGCATCCAAGGCCCAGCCTTGGTGGGGGTCGAGGGGGCAAAGCCCCTCGCGGGGTCCGGGGCGGAGCCCCGAGGCTTCCCTCCCCCCGACTGCCCGCCAAATGAAGCCGCTATTGTCGGGCGTCGCCTTCGTGCCTAATCCCCACCAGCGCTACGCGTCCATCTTCAAGGCGGCCAGGAACGCGGATTGCGGGATCTCGACCTTGCCGAACTGGCGCATCCGCTTCTTGCCCTCTTTCTGCTTTTCCAACAGCTTCCGCTTGCGCGAGATATCGCCGCCGTAGCATTTCGCGGTCACATCCTTCGACAGCGCACTGATGGTCTCCCGCGCGATCACCCGGCTGCCGATTGCCGCCTGGATGGCGATCTTGAACAACTGCTTGGGAATCAGGTCCTTCAATCGGCTGCAAATCGACCGGCCCCGATGCTCTGCCGCGGCCCTATGCGCGATGAACGACAGCGCATCCACCAGATCGCCGTTTACCAGGATGGAGATGCGAACCAACTCGCTCTCGGCATACCCATCCATCTGATAATCGAAGCTGGCATAGCCGCGAGAGCAGGATTTCAGCCGGTCGTAGAAGTCGAACACGACCTCGTTCAACGGCAGGCGATACACCGCCATCGCCCGATTGCCGACATAGGTCAGGTCCGCCTGCACGCCCCGCCGCTCGGAGCATAGCGCGAGCACGGCACCCAGATAGTCATCCGGGACCATGATCGTTGCCTTGATCCAGGGCTCCTCGATCCGGTCGATCGTGGAGGCATCCGGCATGTCCACCGGATTGTGCAGCTCGGTCATCTGCCCGTTGGTTTGGTAGACGTTGTAGACAACGGACGGCGCGGTGGCGATCAATTCCAGGTCGAATTCGCGGGTCAGACGCTCCTGGATGATTTCCAGATGCAGCAGGCCCAGGAAGCCGCAACGGAAGCCGAACCCCAGCGCGGCCGAGGTTTCCGCCTCGTAGTGGAAGCTCGCATCGTTCAGCCGCAGCTTGCCCAGGCTCTCGCGCAGCTTCTCGAAATCGTCGGCATCCACCGGATACAGGCCGCACCACACGACCGGAATGGAGGGTTTGAAGCCCGGCAGAGCCTCGGTCGCCGGATTGCGTTCATCGGTGATGGTATCGCCGATATTGCAGTCGGCGACGGTCTTGATCGCGGCGGTGATGAAGCCGATCTCGCCCGGCCCCAGATCGTCGGTCGGGACCATCTTCGGGCTGAACACGCCCACCTGCTCCACCGAGTGGACAGCGTTGTTCGACATCATGCGAATCTTCTGGCCGCGCTTCAGACGCCCGTCCTTGATCCGCACCAGAATCACGACACCAAGATACTGGTCGTACCAACTATCGACCAGCAGAGCCTTCAGCGGCCCATTCGCATTGCCGGTGGGCGGCGGCAGCCGGTGCACCAGAGCTTCCAGCACGCCCTCGATATTCAGGCCGGTCTTGGCGCTGATTTCCACGGCGTCGGAGGCATCCAGGCCGATCACATCCTCGATCTGCTGCTTCACCCGCTCGGGTTCGGCGGCGGGCAGGTCGATTTTGTTCAGGATCGGCACGATTTCATGATTGGCGTCCATGGCCTGGTAGACATTGGCCAGGGTCTGCGCTTCCACGCCCTGGCTGGCATCCACCACCAGCAGGCTGCCCTCGCACGCGGCCAGGCTGCGGCTGACTTCATAGGCGAAGTCCACATGGCCGGGCGTGTCCATCAGGTTCAGCTCATAGACCTGGCCGTTCTTGGCCGTGTAGACCAGCCGAACGGTCTGCGCCTTGATGGTGATGCCGCGCTCACGCTCCAGGTCCATATTGTCGAGGACCTGATTCGTCATCTCCCGGTCCGACAGCGCACCCGTTGCCTGGATCAGGCGGTCGGCGAGCGTCGACTTGCCGTGGTCGATATGCGCGATAATCGCGAAATTGCGGATATGGTCGAGCGGAGTATCGGTCATGGGCCTGCACTGTACGGGGCGGACGGTGCCCGCGCTTCCGGCGGACAGATAGAGTGTCTGATGCCCGGTGTCATCCGCATTGCCGTGTTTCGGACGGTTCTTCATCGGACGGAGGCTGTCCGCCAGCGCGCCGACAGGGCAAACTGGGGTCATGCTCGTCTCTCCCCCACCCCATTGCCCCCCGACCAGCCAGCCCCTGACCATTCAACTTGCAGACCAGGCGGCAACGGTGGTGCTCGCCGGCCGCATCGCGGCGTTGGTCCGACCCGGCGATGCGATCCTGCTGGATGGTCCGATGGGGGCCGGAAAAACCACCCTGGCACGCGCTTTCCTGCGCCAACTGACCGGCGATGCGGGGTTGGAAGTGCCCAGTCCCACATTCACGCTCGTGCAGACCTATGAAACGCGAGTCGGTCCCGTGCATCACTACGATCTCTGGCGGCTGGATGGTCCCGCTGCACTCACTGAACTCGGGTGGGACGAGGCGTGCAACGACGTCGTGCTGGTGGAGTGGCCCGACCGCCTTTCGGACCTCCGTCCGCGCGACGCGCTGACCGTGATCTTGCGATTGCAGGAACAGGAGACGCGGGAGGCGGTATTGACCGGCTGGCCCGACCGGATCGGAGCCTTGGCATGAACCGGGACACCCAGATCGACGATTTCCTCGCCCGCCACGGCTTCGGCGACGCGCGCAGGTCCCCTTTGGCGCAGGACGCCAGCTTTCGGCGCTATCTGCGCCTGACCGGCGGCCCCGCGCCGGCCGTGTTGATGGATGCGCCCCCACCCGAGGATGTCCGTCCCTTCCTCCGGATCGCGCGCCATCTTGCCGGCATCGGACTTTCGGTCCCGACGGTATTCGGCGCGGACGAGGCGAACGGATTGTTGCTGGAAGAAGATCTCGGCGACGGGCTGATCTCGGCGATCCTGGACGATCCGCATGCCGTCCACGGGCACCCTGACATGTACGCGTTGTTTGACGGCGCCGTCGATGCGCTGGTCGCCATGCAGCGCGCCGCGCCCCCGCCCGACCTCCCGGCCTGGGATGCGGACGCGATGACCCAGACCGCCGTCGCCAACCTGATCGACTGGTGGTGGCCGGCGATGATGGGCCAACCGGCGCCCGACGACGCTAGGACCGATTTTGCCGCGGCGTTGAAGATCGTGCTGGAACCGGTCCGCACCGGGCCGCGCGGCTTTGTCCATCGGGACTATTTCGCGGGAAATCTCCTGCATCTGCCAAACCGCCCACTTATAATGCCAGCTCCCCTGGCAATTGACCGGTGCATCGCCCCCTCCCGTCGAAACGCGGATTCCCTGGTCGAGCCCGACAATGACGGTGAAAGGGCGATGCGCCGGTCCATGGCTCGGGCTACTGGGTTGGCGGGCGGCAGCGCGCAGGACAAAGACGATACCCGGACGCCGACGGCGTTCGGTTATCTGAGGTCCATCGGCATCATCGATTTCCAAAGCGCCGCGATCGGCCACCCGGCCTACGATCTGGTCTCCCTGCTGCAAGACGCCCGCCGCGACATCCCCATCTCGACCGAATCGCGCGCCCTCACCCGCTACCTCGCCGCTCGGCCCGAACTAGAGCCGGACGCATTCCGCGCCGCCTATGCCGCCTGCGCCGCACAAAGGCATTTGCGAGTTGCCTGCCAATGGGTGCGGCTGGCAAAGCGCGACAATCGCCCACACTATCTGGTCCATGGCCCCAGGACCTGGCGTCTGCTCGCCGCCGCACTAACCCAGGAGCAGGCGAAACCGCTCGCGCAAGCCTTCGACAGATGGATTCCGATGGATCTTCGCCGCAACCCGCCAGGACTCGCCGCATGACTGTCCATCCCCGCACCGCCATGGTGCTCGCGGCCGGCCTGGGAACGCGCATGCGTCCGCTGACCAGCAACACCGCCAAACCGCTGCTGACCCTCGGCGGCAAAAGCCTGCTGAACCATGCTCTGGACCGGCTGGTCGAGGTCGGGGTCGAGACCGTTGCCGTCAACGCCCATTGGCACGCGGACCAGGTGATCGCCGCCCTGGCCGCCCGCGGTGCGCCGCCGAACACGGTGCCGCTGCCGGAGGCAAGCCTGCTCGATACCGGCGGTGGGGTACGCGCCGCGCTGGATGTGCTGGGAGAGGGCCCGTTCTACGTCATCAACGGCGACGCGTTCTGGGTGGATGGCCCCCAGCCGGCCCTGCAACGATTGGCGGCGGCCTTCGATGACAGCGTCGATGGGGTCCTATTACTGCACCGCACATTCCAGGTCCACGGCGAGGTCGGCAGCGGCGATTTCGCGCTCGATAAATGGGGCATCCCGCGGCGACGCAAGGAGCGGGAAATCGTCCCCTATCTGTATGCCGGCGTGCACCTGATGCGGGCGTCCCTGCTGGATGACATGCCGGAGGGGCCGTTCAGCATGAACAGGGCCTGGGATCGTGCCATCGCCGCCGGCCGCCTGCGTGCCGTCGTGCATGACGGGCTGTGGTTCCATCTGTCCACGCCGCCCGACCTGTCCGATGCGGAGGGCATCCTGGCGGCTCGCCTGACCGGCGACATGCGCTGGCCATGGCGTTGAACCTCTTCAGTATTCCGCCATCGACGTCGTTTCTGGACGCTATCGCGGCCGGGTGGCTGGCCCGCGATGGCGACACGCTGGTCAATGCCCCTATGGCCAATGCGCACGGCCTGATCCTGCTGCCAACCCGTCGGTCCGCGCGATCCTTGGCCGAGGCTTTCTTGCGGGCCTCCGACGGCCACCCGCTGCTGCTGCCACGCATCGCCGCGTTGGGCGGGATGGATGAGGTGCCGTTGGCGCTGACCGGTGCCGTGGACCTGCCACCCGCGGTCGAGCCGATGCAACGCCTCGCCGCGCTGACCCGGCTGATCCTGGCGGCACGGGGCTCGTCTGGCGCTCCCCGCACCGCCGATCGGGCCTGGCTGCTGGCCGGCGATCTCGCGGCTTTGATGGATGAGGCCGAACGGGCCGAGATCGACCTGCGCCGCACCTTGCCGGATGCGGTGGACGCGGCCCATGCGGCGCATTGGGCAGAGATCCTGAAGTTCCTGGAAATCGTCACCCATGCCTGGCCCGCCTGGTTGGCGGATAACGGCCTGATGAACCCGGCGGCTCGGATGGTGGCCTTGCTGGATGCGCAGGCGCGCGCCTGGCAGGACCAGCCGCCCGACCACCCGGTGCTGATCGCCGGCACCACCGCCGGCATTCGCGCGGTTGCCCGCCTGTTGCGCGTGGTGGCGAACCTGCCAAACGGTCAGGTCGTGCTGCCGGCGCTGGATATGGAAATGGACGAAGACACCTGGGCAGTGTTGGAGCCATCGCATCCCCAGGCCGGGCTGGCCGACCTGCTGGCCGGACTGGGGGCTACAAGAGGCGATGTGCGGCCCTGGCCGCTGGGGCTGCGGGGCCTAGAGAGTTCGGCTGTGGAGCAAATTCTCCCCCTCCCCTTGCGGGAGGGGGGTGGGGGGAGGGGTCAACCCGCACGAACTGCGCCTCAAACCCCTCCCCCCACCCCCCTCCCTCAAGGGGAGGGGGAGAAGATGCGTCAGCCGGAACCTCATTCCGACATCGCGGAATACCGCAGGCCAACGGAAACGGCCCCACCCAGGACCCGGTTTTCCACCCTGTCCGCCGCGCTGCTGCCAGCCGTCGCCCTGGACGCCTGGCGCGACCCGACGCCCGTCGCCCTGGACGGACTATCGCGCCTGATCCCCGCCGATCAGCAGGAAGAAGCCGAATCCATCGCCCTGATCCTCCGCGACACCCTGGAAACACCCAACGCCCGAGCAGCCTTGGTGACCCCGGACAGAGACCTCGCCGGACGGGTCGCGGCCTGCCTGCTTCGCTATGGCGTCGTCGCCGACGACAGCGCCGGGGAGAGCCTGACCGAAACCCCGCCAGCCGTATTCATGCGCCTGCTGGTCCACGCGATCGCCGACGATTTGGCGCCGGTGCCGCTGCTGGCTCTGCTGAAACACCCGCTGGCGGCTGCGGGCCTGTCGCCGGTCGCCTGCCGCTCCGCCGCCCGGGAACTGGAAATCATCTGCCTGCGTGGGCCACGCCCCCCACGGGGCATCGTCGGATTGCGCCGAGCAATCGACAAAGCCGGCCATGATGTGCGGCTGAAAGCGGCCCAGGGCGGGGAGGCCCGCTTCAACACCATCCTCCAACGCCTGCGTGGTTTCCTCGCGCGTCTGGAGTCCTGCCTGGAGCCAGCCTTGCGAATCGACGCCTCGGTCGAGGTGTCCCCCCAACAGGCCCTTGCCGCCGTCTTTGAGGCGGCCGAACGTCTGGCCGCCACGGCGGATCAGCCCGGTCCCGCGCGGTTATGGGCGGACGAGGAAGGCGAGGCCCTCGCCGAACGCCTGTCCGCGGTCCTGGCCGCCATCGTCCTGCTGCCCGACCAAAGACGAGCCGTGCTGCCCGGCCTGCTGGATGCCGTGCTGCAAGGTGCCACGGTGAGAGGCCGGCGGGCATTGCGCGGACGCGGCGGCACCGAACATCCGCGCATCCATATCTGGGGTCTGCTGGAAGCCCGCCTGCAAAGCGTCGATCGCATCGTGCTTGGCGGGTTGGCTGAAGGGGTCTGGCCGCCGCAGCCGGAGCCCGGCCCCTGGCTGTCCCGCCCGATGCGCACCGCGGTCGGCCTGCCCTCCCTGGAAGAAGCCATCGGCCAATCCGCCCATGATTTCGTCTCCCTGGCCTGTGCGGCGCCCGACGTCGTGCTGTCCTGCCCGGTGCGGCGCGATGGCGCCCCCGCCGTGCCGGCGCGCTGGCTGTTCCGCTTGCAGATCTTTCTGGAAGGCAAGTCCCAGGCTCTGGCCGAACATCCGGCCTCGGCCTGGGTGCGGGCCTTGGACCAACCGATGGGTGGCGCCGTCCCGGTCTCCGCACCTCGCCCCAACCCCCCTGTCGGCCGGCGACCGCGCCGCATGAGCGTGACCGAAATCGAGACCTGGCTGCGCGACCCCTACGCCATCTATGCCCGCCAC
This sequence comes from Nitrosovibrio sp. Nv4, assembly GCA_943330455.2. Lineage (GTDB taxonomy): Bacteria > Pseudomonadota > Alphaproteobacteria > Acetobacterales > Acetobacteraceae > Rhodopila. Next base: position 22,035 of record CALQHT020000059.1, read on the forward strand.
ATCCTGAAACTGGACGCGCTGAAGCCGCTGGATGAGGCCACCGACGCCGCCGATTACGGCATGCTGGTCCATCAGGGCATGAACCTGTTTCTGGAGGAGCACGGCACCCGCTGGCCCCCCAACGCGGCGATGTTGCTGCGACGCGCGATGGACCGCGCCTTGACCGAGGCCGGCTTGCGGGAAGCGTTGGCGGCATGGTGGGCGCCGCGCCTGGGCCGCATCGCCGATTGGGTGGCGGATATCGAAATGCGCCGCCGCTCCGAAAATCCCCCGACGGCGATCGCGGCGGAAAAATCCGGGATGGTCGATCTGGCTCGTCCCGGGGGCCGCTTCCGTCTGACCGGACGCGCCGATCGGATCGAGCGGCGGCGTGACGGGTCGATCGCGATCCTGGACTATAAGACCGGCTCCCCTCCCACGCAGAAGGACGTGGACAGTGGGTTGGCGCCGCAATTGCTGCTGGAAGCCGCGATGGTCGCGGATGGCGCGTTTGGCCCCGACGTGACCGGTCAGGCGACCGAATTGCAGTATTGGCATCTGACCGGCGGTTTCCAACCGGGAGAGATAAGGCGGCTCTATCGGGGCAACGCCGACGCGGCGATCGAAGCGACCCAGAGTGCGCGAAACGGTCTGAGCGGGCTGATCGACGCCTTCGATGCCGGCCAGGTCTATCGATCGCAACCGCATCCAGACCGGGCGCCCCGCTTCTCCGACTACGCCCAACTGGCACGAGTCGCGGAATGGTCGGCTGCCGGGGATGATACGCCGGTCGATTCCGGGTCGAGCGGCGAATCATGAGCGAATCGCCGCGCGATCGCGCCAATCGGGAACAGTTGGCCGGCTCCGATCCCGTTGTGTCCGCCTTCGTGGCGGCCTCGGCCGGGTCGGGCAAGACCAAGCTGCTGACGGATCGTTTGCTGCGGCTGATGCTGGCCGGCGCGCGACCCGACCGCATCCAGTGCCTGACCTTCACCAAGGCCGCGGCCGCCGAAATGGCGCTGCGCCTGCAACGCACCCTGGGTCGCTGGGTCACCCTGTCGCAACCGGCGTTGGCCGAGGAACTTCGCCGCCTGAACGTCGAACCGACCGAGGCGGCATGCCGTACGGCTCGGGCGCTGTTCTCGCATGTGCTGGACCTGCCGGGTGGCATGCGGATCGGCACCATCCACGCCTTCAGCCAGTCGGTGCTGCGCCGGTTCCCCCTGGAAGCCCAGATTTCCCCGCATTTTCAGTTGGTCGACGACCGGGACGCGCAGGACGCTTTGATTGAGGCGCGGGAGGACATGCTGGCCGGCGCCAGCGCCCCGGCGCTGCGAGCCGCTTTGGACACCTTGGCCGGGCTGGCGACCGCGGATCAGTTCGGGCGCCATGTCATGTCCTTGCAGACCGATCGGCGCCGGTTGGCCACGGCCCTGCGCCTGGGCCCCGACCTGCAGGCGGCGCAACGGCGCGCACTGGGGGTTTCCGGCGGCTCGGAGGCGGAGATCGTTGCGGACGCCGTGCAATGGATGGGCGAGCACGCTCTCAGGCAGGTCGTTCGGAACATCCAGGCCGAGGCCACGCCCGCCGTCGTCACCAAGGCCGGGCGCATGCTGGATTGGCTCGCCCTTGACGCCTCGGACCGCGCGGAAAACTGGGCGGAATGGCAGGGCGAGTTCTTCACCAAGGCGGGCACGGTTTTCAGCACCAGAACCCTGATCGGCGACCGCCTCGCGACCCGGCATCCCGACTGGTTGGATCAGCTTCTGGCCGAAGCCGCCCGCATCGATCGGATCGAGGAATCGCGGCGGGCCATTCGGGTTGCGGCGGTGTCGCACGCCTTGGTCGTTTTGGCCGCACCCGTCGTCGAGGGCTACGCCCTGCGCAAAGCCGAATCCGGATTGCTGGATTACGAGGACCTGATCGGTCGCACCTCCTCCCTGCTGGTCGATCCCGGCGCCGCCTGGGTGCTCTACAAATTGGATGGCGGTTTGGACCATCTGCTGCTGGACGAAGTCCAGGACACCGCGCCCGAGCAATGGGGCATCGCGCATGCCCTGACCGAGGAATTCTTCGCCGGCGCCGGCGCACGCGACACGGTCCGCACCGTGTTCGCGGTGGGGGACCGCAAGCAATCCATCTACTCGTTCCAGGGCGCCGATACGCGGGAGTTCGACCATTCCCGCGCGCTGCTTTCCAAGCGGGTCAAGAACGCCGGCCTGGCCTGGCGGGATGTCGCGCTGGACGTGTCGTTTCGCTCCACCGCGCCGGTGCTGGGTCTCGTCGATGCGGTGTTTTCCATCCCGGAGGCCGCCGCCGGTGTCGTCGACGCTGGCCAGACCCTGACCCATCGTGCCGACCGCGCCGATCATGCCGGGATGGTGGAGCTGTGGCCGCTGGCGCCGCTGCCCGAACCCACCGACGTGGAACCCTGGGAAGTCGCGGATGCAAACCACGGTTTGACGTCCGGGCCGCAGCTTCTGGCCGACACGCTGGCGGATTGGATTCACACCCAGACCAGCGGCAACGTGATGCTGGAGAGCAAGGGGCGTCCCCTGGCGGCCGGCGACATCATGGTGCTGGTGCGGCGGCGGAATGCGTTCGCCCGGTCGCTGGTGCGCGCGCTGAAGGCCCGCGGCGTGGCGGTCGCCGGGCTCGACCGCCTGGTGCTGACCGAGCAACCGGCGGTGCAGGATCTGATGACCTTGGGCGATGCGCTGCTGCTGCCGCAGGACGATCTGACCTTTGCCTGCGTGCTGACCAGTCCGCTCGGTGGGTTGAACGACGACGACCTGATGGAACTGGCGATCGACCGTCGTGGGTCTCTGTCCGAGACCTTGCGCAATCGCGCCGGGGAGCGTCCGGCGTGGCAAACGGTCTGGGACTTCTTTGCGCCATTGCTGGCGCGCGTGGATTTTGCCTCTCCCTATGCGTTGTTTACCGAGGCGCTGGGGGTCCTGGGCGGGCGGGCACGCCTGTTCGGGCGGCTGGGGCCGGAAGCGGCGGAACCGCTGGATGAGTTCCTGAACGCGGCTCTGGTCTATGGCCGTTCCCATCCGCCGTCGCTGCAAGGCTTCCTGCATTGGCTGCGTCGGTCCGGGGCCGAGGTGAAGCGAGAAGCCGAGGCCGCCGGCAACCAGGTGCGCGTGATGACCGTGCATGGCGCCAAAGGGTTGCAGGCACCGCTGGTCATCCTGCCCGATACGACCGCGCTGCCTCCCGATGTCGGCTCTATCCTTTGGGCCGACGACCCGGCGACCGGCGTCGCCGTGCCGCTGTGGTCGCCACGGCGGGAGGTGCGCTGCAAAATCATCGACGACATGCGCCAGACGGAGCGGCGCCAGGCCATGGAGGAGCATAATCGCCTGCTCTACGTGGCCCTGACCCGGGCCGAGGACCGGCTCCTGGTTTGCGGCTGGCAGACCAGGCGGGAACCAGACGAGGCCTGTTGGTACCGGCTGGTGGAAAAGGGCATCGCGGCAGTGGAGGCGGAGGGGGGGTTCGATTCGTCGCGCCTGCCCTTCGATGCCTGGGACGGTGATCTCCGCGCGTTTGGCACGCCCCAGATTGCCGATGCCGATCTTGGACGTGCCCTGGCGACTTCGGATGTGGCACCGTTGCCGGACTGGCTGGGGCGAGCGCCAGACTGGCGGGCGCACGCGTTGCCGGCCGAACCGGCACTGCCGCGACCCTTGGCACCCAGCCGCCCAGAGGGGGTCGAGTTGGGGACAGTGCCCGCCGCGGCGTCTCCGTTGAGCGAGCGCGATCCGACCAGCAGCCGCTTCCGGCGTGGCCAACTGATCCACGCCCTGCTGCAACATCTTCCGGCCTTGCCAAAGGATGCCTGGACGGAGGCCGCCAGCCTTTATGTCAGCCGGCCCGGCCACGACCTGAGCGCGACGGATCAACGCGCCCTGGTGCGGGAAGTGCTGGCGATTCTGACGCACCCGGAATTGACCGCGTTGTTCGGGCCCAATACGCGGGCGGAGGTGCCTCTGACCGGAGTCGTCGGCAGCGTGGTCGTGGGTGGGCTGGTGGATCGCCTGGCAGTGCTCGACGACCAGGTGCTGCTGGCCGATTTCAAGACGAACCGGCAGCCGCCCGCTCGGACGGATGATACGCCGGTGCTGTATTTGCGGCAGATGGCGACCTATCGGGCCGTGTTAAGGGAGATCTATCCGGACCGCCCGGTGCGCTGTGCCCTAATCTGGACCCGAGAGGCACGCGTCTCGATGTTGCCCGACGCCCTCCTCGATTCGCACCAACCCGGTTCGGCTTCCGCTTGACCGCGATAGCTCACCCCCCCATTTTGGTCAGAGCAGATATCACGAGGCCAAAATCATGAGCGCCAATACGAAGCCGGTAACCGACAAGAGCTTTGCCATGGATGTGGTCGAAGCCAGCAAGACCACCCCGGTCCTGGTGGATTTCTGG
>CALQHT020000060.1 GCA_943330455.2 Nitrosovibrio sp. Nv4
CAACGTCCGTGTAGGCCCCCTTTCACCCCTGACCCAATAAACGGCATCCAAGGCCCAGCCTTGGTGGGGGTCGAGGGGGCAAAGCCCCTCGCGGGGTTTGGGGCGGAGCCCCAACGCTTGCTCTCCTCGCCCGGCTACCTCGCCTAACGGATCAGCCCGGTCAGCGGGCTCGACGGATCGGCCCCCATCTGCCGCGGCATGCGCCCGGCCAGATGCGCCAGCCGCCCGGCCTGGACCGCGTGCTTCATCGCCTGCGCCATCAGCACCGGGTTCTTCGCATGCGCGATCGCCGAGTTCAGCAGCACCGCGGTACACCCCAACTCCATGGCGATCGCCGCGTCCGAGGCGGTGCCGACGCCCGCATCGACCAGGAACGGCACCTTCACCTGCTGCATGATCATGGTCAGCATCGCCGGGTTCTGCAGCCCCAGCCCCGAACCGATCGGCGCGCCCAGCGGCATGATCGCGACGCAGCCCATATCTTCCAGCCGTTTGGCGGCCAGAGGGTCGTCGGCGCAGTAGACCATGACCTCAAACCCGTCCTTGATCAGGGCGGCGGCGGCCTCAAACGTGCCTTGCATATCGGGATAGAGCAGGGGGGGCGGCCCCAGCACTTCCAGCTTCACCAGGTTCCAGCCGCCGGCTTCGCGCGCCAGGCGGAGCGTGCGGACTGCCTCGTTAGCGGTGAAACAGCCGGCCGTGTTGGGCAGGTAGGTGAATTTCTTCGGATCGACGTAATCCTGCAACATCGGCGCCTTGGGGTCGGACAGGTTCACCCGCCGCACCGCCACGGTGACGATTTCCGCCCCGCTGGCGGCGATGGCCGCGCCGGTTTCCTCCAGGTCCTTGTAACGCCCGGTCCCGACGATCAGGCGCGACCGAAAGCTGCGCCCGGCGACCGTCCAGGTGTCGTCACTGGCGATTGATCCATCCATGCTCAGCCTCCACCGATAAAATGCACGATTTCCAGCACGTCGCCGCTGGTCAACCGTGTCTCTGCATACCGAGACCGCGGGACGATCTCCTCATTCCGTTCCACGGCGACCTTTCTCGGGTCCAGCCCGAGCAGGACCACCAGGCTCTGCACCGTCAACGGGCTATCCGCCGGACTTGCGACGGTCCGGCTTTCGCCATTCAGGGTCAGGGTTACTTCGCTGCTCATGGGGCCAGTATGGGGCGCGTCGGGCTGTCGGGCAACGGCGGGGCTTCGCCGCATTGGCGTCAGGCGCTTAACGGCGAAGCCCCGCCCGCAAGCCCCCCCGGCACAATCAACCCCGAAGCCACCATCCGCGCCCGCGACACCGCCATGCTCTCTGTCACCGCCAGAGCCGCCGCCAGCGCGCGCCGCCCGGCCGCCGCATCAACCAGAACCGGCGTCCCATCCAGCACCGACGCCACAAACGCCACATGCTCCGCGGCGAGCGAATCATGCTCCTCCCACGAAACCTCCTCCACCCCGAAGCCGGTCAGACCCGGGACCGGGGTGCCGCCGCCGCGTCCCACCATGGTCAGGCGTTTGGCCGAGAAGTCGGCATTCACATAGCTGTTCTGCGCAAAAATCCGCATCCGTCGCTCGGTCCGCAGGGAGACCCGGCTGGCGGTGATGGTCGCCTCCGCGCCGTTGGCAAAGCGCAGGCGGGCATTGGCGATATCCTCATGCGCGCTGGCAACGGGGGCGCCGACGGCGTGGACGCTCTCGATCGGACTGTCGATCAGGGCCAGCACCAGGTCCAGGTCGTGGATCATCAGATCCAGGATGACCGACACATCGGTGCCGCGCGGCTTGAACGGAGCGATTCGGGTGGCCTCGATATAAAGCGGCCGGCCCGCCCGCTTCGCCATCGCCTGATACGCGGCTGAGAACCGTTCCAGATGGCCGACCTGCAGCACCAACCCGCGCTCGCTCGCCAGGGACGCGAGTTCGTCGGCTTGTGCCAAGGTCGACGCAATCGGCTTTTCCACCAGCACATGCTTGCCGGCCCGCAGCGCGACGGACGCCAACCCGTGATGCGCTTCGGCCGGCGCCGCAACAATCAACGCCTCGCACCCCCCCAACAACTCATCCCACGTTCTGCTCGGCGCACCCGCTTCCCAGCCCACGGTCCTGGCCCGTTCCGCGTCGGCGTCATGAATGCCAACAAGGTCGGCGCGGTCGGATGCGGCAACCTTCAGCGCGTGGAAGCGGCCGAAATGGCCGGCACCGGCAATGCCGATACGAAGACGGGCGTTGGTCATCGGTCTCTCTCGACTGGGCCAGGGGATGCGGTGGTGATCGAGCCGAGGCTCGTGGGACTGATCGAGCGGGAGCTCGTGGGGCTGATCGAGCTGGAGCTCGTGGGACTGATCGAGCCGAGGCTCGTGGGACTGATCGAGCTGGGGCTCGTGGGATTGATCGAGCCGGCGCTCGGGGCGTCACCCATGTCGACGCCCGCCGCCACCAATGATGGAGGAAAGTCGGACATCGTCAGGCGGTGCAAGGCATCCATCAGCGCTTCCCGCTCGATCGGCTTCGGCAACACCAGATCCATACCAGATTCGTGGCACAGGCGCAGTGTATCCGGCATCACATCCGCGGAAACGCCGATGATCGGCACCCGCGCCGCCGAACCACCGGCGGCTCGCACCCGGCGCGCAACCGCGGGTCCATCGATGTCGGGCATGCGCGCGTCCAGGAGCACGGCATCGAAATTATCCTGAAAAATCAGTCGGACGGCCTCGGCACCGCCGGTTGCCTCGATGACGGTATGTCCTTCGGCGGACAGAATCGCGCCCAGCAGCATGCGGTTCGACGCGACGTCGTCCACCACCAGAAGCCGCAACCCTCCTTGGCACGCACTGCCGGTCGGTCGAGCGGCGCCAGCGCCGGAAGAGCCCGCCAAAAGCCACGGCAGGGTCAGGCGAAACAGCGAGCCGACTCCGTCGGGGCCGGGCAGATAGCGGATCTCTCCCCCCATCCGCGTCGCCAGCCGCGACGATATCGACAGCCCAAGACCGGTGCCGCCGCTGCTGGTTTCAAGCTGGGAGAAATCCTTGAACAGCATCGACCGCTTCTCGACCGGTATGCCCGGGCCGGTATCGACGACATCGAAACTCAACCCGTCCAGCGGTCCCACCCGCAGGACGACCGACCCACCCGGCGGGGTAAACCGGATAGCGTTCCACAACAGGTTGAGCAGAATCTGCTGCAGCCGCGTCGCATCGCCCCGGACCAGCTCGGGTGAGGCCGCATCCAGGCTCAGGCGCACCGCCACGCGCTTTTCCTGCGCCGAGGGCCGCACCAGCGCCAGGCAGGCTTCCGCCGCGCCGGCCGGGCTGAAGGTGGCGGCGGCGATGTCCAGCCGGTCCGCGTCGATGCGCGCCAGGTCCAGCGCGTCGTTGACCAGCGCGAGCAGATGCCGTCCGGCCGCCTCCAGGGTCTGCATGTGCTGCCGCTGCTCGGGCCGCAATCCGGTGTCGCGCCGCAGCAATCGGGCCAGACCCAGGATACCGTTCAGGGGCGTGCGAATTTCATGGCTCATGTCCGCCAGGAAGCGACGGCGCGCATCGCTCGCCGTCCGCGCCTCCGCCAGGCTGCGCTCTGTCACAAGTTCGGCGCGTTCCTTGGTCATGGCGACCAGGACGAACGCCATGCCGGCGGTATGCAGCGGCGCTTCCAGCAGCATCAGCGTGATCCACAGGGCTTCGAGGTCCTGGCCCAAACCGCTCACCGCCATCAGGGCCCGCAGGCCGTAAAGCCCGGCATGGGCGAACAGCAGAAAGCGGGCCGGTCGCCAGGACGGCAGGTTCTCGGGGCCGACCGGCGCCAGCGCGAGCCCGGCCACCAAGGTGTAACCGGCTCCGATGGCGCAGGTCAGGGCGGCGTGACCGTCATGCCAGGCGGCAAAGGCGGGGATACGACAGGCGATCAACCAGATGACAGCACCGCTTGCGGCGATCAATGGCAGGGGCTTGCGGCCGGCAAACACCCTTGCCGCCGTCCAGCCCGCGGCGGCGCCCAGCAGCAGCAGGGCCTTGGCGACGTCGTGCGTCAGGAATGGCGGCAGGGGCGAGGCGCTCAGCAGCAGCCCCACCGCGCCCAGCGCCATCGCGATGGCCCACCACGCCAGCGGGTCCACGCCTTCGCCACGTCGGCGCGCGACGCATAAGAGCGCGGAGCTCAATGCAATCGACAAGGCTCCGGCGACGAGGAGGGTGGGCTGGTCCACGAAGCGAGGGCCCCGCTGATGTGTTGCTGGTCGGCATAGCACGTCATGGGCGCCAACACTTCAAGCCCGATGCCTTCTGGGCCCAATGCTTTCAAGGCCCGATGCCTTCTGGGCCTGTGGCTTCAAACCCTGGGCAATCGATCGCCCAAGGCGACATGGCCCAAATTGGAGGTCCGGGCCGGAATCGAACCGGCATACGCGGATTTGCAGTCCGATGCATCACCACTCTGCCACCGGACCCCCGGGTCGGCGGAGGCGGTTTATCGTGCGGCGAGCCCCTCGCGGTCAAGTGCATCCGTTCTCGATCGGGTTTCCCGTCGGCGAGGCATCCGGAAATCGGCACCTTGGCGGCCTGGAGCAGGCTCGGAATGGGGAAAACACCGGAGGGAAAGGTCTTGCGGCTTGGCGTCAGCCCCAACCGGCCGCTATAAGCGCGCGCCCAGAACAGACGAGCCCGACATGGCAAGTGACACTGCCCAGCTTTTCGCCGATGCCCGCAAGCATATGGTCGACAGTCAGATCCGCCCCAACAAGGTGACGGACCCGCGTATTCTGGCGGCCATGCGCCGCCTGCCGCGGGAACGATTTTTGCCGGCCGAACTGGGGGCACGCGCGTATGCGGATGAGGACGTGCCGTTGGGTAACGGACGCGTCTTGATGGAACCGATGCTGATCGCGCGGCTGCTGCAAACCGCCATGCCGCTCGAAGGGGAACGCGTTCTCGTTGTGGGCGCCGGCACCGGATACAGTTCGGCGGTGCTGGTGGCGTGCGGCTGCCGGGTCACGGCGTTGGAGGAGGATGCTGGTCTGCTGGCCCTCGCACGGGCCGCGTTGATCGAATACGCCCCATCCGCGATGCTGGTGACAGGTCCGCTTTCCGCCGGCTGGGCGGCGACGGGGCCCTATGACGTCATCCTGCTCGAAGGCGGCGTGTCCGCCATCCCCGACGCGCTCGGCCAACAACTGCGCAGCGACGGCGGGCGCCTGGTCGGGGTTCTCAGTTCCGGTCGCACCAGCCAGGCCATTCTGGCCGAGGCCACCCAAGGCGGCCTTCGCGCTCGGCCGATGTTCGATTGTGCCACGCCACCATTGCCCTCTCTGGTTCCGGCCGCCGCGTTCGAATTCTGATCGCATCGACGGTCTTCGGCGCGCGTGGCGGTCACGCGGGTCGCGTGGAAGGGCGATGGCGTCGACATTTGCGCCACGCTGTTCACGTCGCGTTACCATTGTTCGTGGCAATGTCTTGGCTTTGCGGCACATTCTGTGGCACATGATGGCGTCAAGCGCGCCGCATCCCTCTGGATGTGGTCGCGGATGAGCGAGGTTGCGGCATGGGTCTTCGTCACGGTCTGATGTTAAGCCTGGGCTTCGGCCTGGCTGCCGCGCCGGCGGTGATCCCGTCGGTTCTGGCGCAGACGACACCAACGCAATCGAACCCGACGCAAGTGACCGCGACGCAAGTGACCCGGCCGCCGCCAGCCACGCCCGCAACCGCGACAAGCACGCGGACAACGCCACCACCGTCCATCGCCGTGCCACGCAGCGCGCCCGATGCCAAGGCGCAGGGAACCGGCGGCAAGCCCCGCATGTCCATCACGACGCCGACCGCACCGGTGGGCGGCAGCGCGGTCCCCCGCACGTTGACGGAGGCGCTGGCGGCCACCTATTCCACGCAGCCGGCACTACAGGCATCCCGCGCGCGCCTGCGGGCCACCGACGAAAACGTGCCCCAGGCCCTGGCCGGGTGGCGCCCAACGGTCGTGCTGCAAGGCACCGCCGGCGGTGGCGACGGGACGACACGCACTTATGCCCCGTTGGTCGGACGCACCCAGGTGGCCAACAACGGCCGCCCGATCGCGACCGTGCAGGCCAGCGTGACCCAGAACCTCTATACCGGCGGCCGCACGCAGGCGAACGTCAACCGTGCCAAGAACCAGGTGATGTCCGAGCGGGCCACGTTGATCCAGCAGGAGCAGACCAGCTTCACCAACACGGTCAGCGCCTATATGGGCGTGATCCAGGCGGCGCAGATCCTGGCGTTGAACATCAACAACGAACAGGTGCTGGCCAAGCAGTTGCAGGCCACCAACGACCGTTTCCGCGTGGGTGAAATCACTCGCACCGACGTCGCGCAGGCCGAAGCCGCGTTGGCCGGCGCCACCGCTCAGCGGGAAACCGCCGCCGGCAACCTGCAAACCGCGCGCGGGACCTTCCAGCAGATTATCGGCTTTCTGCCGCCCGACGACCTGATCGAACCGCAGCCATTGAGCGTGCCGGTGAAGTCGGAGCAGGAGGCCCGCGCCATGGCCAGCGCGAACAATCCCGCCGTGATCGTCGCTCTGTTCAATGATGCCGCGGCCAAGGATGCCGTCGACGTCGCCGGCGCCGCCCTGTTGCCGCAAATCAGCCTGCAAGGGCAGACATTCCAACAGAACAACAGCTCCACGCCACGGGCGCAGGCGTTGGGCTACCAGGTGGTCGCCCAGGTTTCGGTGCCGGTCTATCAGGGCGGGTCGGAATATGCCGCCGTTCGCCAGGCACGCCAGACCCAACAGCAGACCCAGCGTCTGATCGACGATGCGCGCCGCACGGCGGTGCAAGCCGCCGTCCAGTCCTGGCAGACCCTGGCGTCTCAGCGGGCCGCCGCCGCCAGCACCCGCGCCCAGATCCGCGCCAACGAAATCGCGCTGGAAGGCGTGCAGCGTGAAGCCATCGTCGGCAGCCGCACCACCCTGGACGTGCTGAACGCCCAGCAGACCTTGCTGAACTCCCGCACCAGCCTGGTGCAAAACCTGACGCAGCTTGTCCTCGCCTCCTACCAGGTCGCCGCCGCCGTTGGACGCCTGACCGCGCGGGACATGCATCTGCCGGTGCCGCTGTATGACGAAACCGCGTATTACCAGGCGGTCAAGGACCGTTGGATCGGGCTCGGCGACTATGCCACCCAGCAGCCGGGACGCTGAGCCGATGGCACGCGCGTCCCTGACATGAGCGGATCGCAACCTCCTGGCTCTGGCGGCGGCGCGACCCCGCCAGCCGGGGCGGACCCGTCGATGGAGGACATTCTTGCCTCCATCCGACGCATCCTCAGTGAGGATGAAACCTCCGACTCTCCGACGACGAAACCCGCCGCGGAGCCGCCGCCGGAACCGACGGAGGATGCCGAGGACGATGTTCTGGTGCTGGACCCGTCCATGCTGGTCCCAGAGCCTGCCCCAGAGCCGGAGCCGGAAATCGACCTGCAACAGGAACCGGAACCCGAGCCGCGGCCAGCCGCCGAACCGGAACCGGTCATCGATCTTGGCCCAGTCGAGGAACCGCCACCCGTTATCGCGGTGCCGGCCCCGATACCCGCCCCGCTACCTATCTCGACGACGGACCTCGTGGCACCCGCCGCCGCAGCCGCCGCGGCGTCCTCGGTCGATAATCTGGTGCGCACCCTGGCCGCCGGGCGCAGCACGCAGGTCTATGCCGCCGGCCCCACCATCGAGGATCTGGTGCGCGAAGAAGTCCGGCCGCTGCTGAAGGAATGGCTCGACACGCATCTGCCGCCGATGGTGGAACGCCTGGTTCGCCTGGAGATCGAGCGCGTCGTCGGCCGCGTCGTCCCCTAACCTACCCACCACGCATGGCCTCCTGCGGCATTCGCCCGAGGCCGCGGGAGAGACCCATGACCCTGGACAAGACTTTCGCCCCCGCCGAAGCCGAACCCCGCCTGTATGAGGGGTGGGAAGCATCCGGCGCGTTCGCATGCGATCCGATGTCGAACGCCGATCCGTTCACCATCATGATCCCACCGCCGAACGTCACCGGCAGCCTGCATATGGGCCATGCGCTGACCTTCACCGTGCAGGACACCCTGATCCGCTGGCGCCGTATGCAGGGGCGCGACGCCCTGTGGCAGCCGGGGACCGATCACGCGGGTATCGCCACGCAGATGGTGGTGGAGCGCCTGTTGGCCTCCGAGGGCATCGATCGTCGCGATCTCGGGCGCGACAAGTTCCTGGAACGCGTCTGGCAGTGGAAAGCCGAATCCGGCGGCACCATCACCCGCCAGCTTCGCCGCCTCGGGTCGTCTTTGGACTGGCCGCGGGAGCGGTTCACCATGGATGACGGGCTCTCTGAAGCGGTGCGGGAGGTCTTCGTGACCTTGCACAGCCAGGGCCTGATCTACCGCGACCGCCGCCTGGTGAACTGGGACCCCAAGCTACAAACCGCGATTTCCGACCTGGAAGTGGAAAACCGAGAGGTCCGGGGTTCGCTCTGGCATCTGCGCTACCCGATCGAGGGCGAGCCCGGCCGTTTCATCGTCGTGGCCACCACGCGGCCGGAGACCATGCTGGGCGATACCGCCGTCGCGGTGCATCCGAACGATGAGCGCTACCGGGATCTGGTGGGCCGGTTCGCGATCCTGCCCTTGGTCGGGCGGCGTGTGCCGATCGTGGCGGACACCTACTCGGACCCGGAGAAGGGCACCGGGGCGGTGAAGATCACGCCGGCGCATGACTTCAACGATTTCGGGGTGGGGCAGCGGCATGACTTGCCGATGCCGTCGATACTGGACAAGCAGGCGCGCGTCACCCTGGCGGAAATCGCCGATGTGCTGACCGCGGTGGACGGTATCGCCGATCCGGACTTCGTGCGCGGGTTGGACGGGCGGGACCGGTTCGACGCGCGCAAGGCCATCGTGGCCGAGTTGGAACGGTTGGAACTGGTCGAGAAGATCGAGCCGCACACCAACCAGGTGCCGCACGGCGATCGCGGCGGCGTGCCGGTGGAGCCGCTGCTGACCACGCAATGGTATTGCAACGCGGCCGTCCTGGCGAAACCGGCCATCGAGGCGGTGGAATCCGGCAAAACCGTGTTCGTGCCCAAGCAGTGGGAAAACACGTTCTTTGCCTGGATGCGCGACATCCAGCCCTGGTGCATTTCCCGCCAGCTTTGGTGGGGGCATCGCATCCCCGCCTGGTATGGCCCGGACGGAGAAGTCTTCGTCGCCAAGGATGCCGACTCGGCCGCGACGCTCGCGCTGGCGCATTACGGGCATGCCGAAACCCTGGTGCAGGACGAGGACGTGCTGGACACCTGGTTCAGCTCCGCCCTGTGGCCATTTTCCACGCTGGGCTGGCCGGAGCGCACCCGGGAGGTGGACCGTTACTACCCCGGCGATGTGCTGGTGACCGGCTTCGACATCATCTTCTTCTGGGTCGCCCGGATGATGATGATGGGGATTCATTTCATGGGCGATGTGCCGTTTCGCACCGTCTATATCCACGGCCTGGTCCGCGATGAGCGCGGGCAGAAAATGTCGAAGTCGAAGGGCAATATCATCGACCCGCTGGAACTGATCGACAGTTTCGGCGCCGATGCGCTGCGCTTTACGATTTGCGCGCTGACCGGGCCGGGGCGCGACGTGAAGCTGGGTGCCTCTCGCGTGCAGGATTACCGCAGCTTCGTGACGAAGCTGTGGAACGCGGCGCGGTTTTGCGAAATCAACGGGATCGTGGTGAACAAGGATTTCGATCCGGCGACCGCTCGCCTGCCACTAAACCGCTGGCTGCTGGATGCCAGCAACACCGCGGTCGCGGAGGCTAGTGTCGCGTTGGAGGCGTATCGGTTCGACGAATATGCCGCCACTTCCTACCGCTTTGTCTGGAACACCTATTGCGATTGGTTCCTGGAATTCGCCAAACCGGCTCTGGCAGCCGGCGCCGACCCTGTTGCGGCGGCCGAGGTGCGCGCCACCGCCGCCCATGTATTGGGCACAATCCTGCGCCTGCTGCACCCGGCGATGCCCTTCGTGACCGAGGAATTGTGGGACCGGTTCGGCTACGGGGAGGTCTGTAGCCTGATCGGCACGTCCTGGCCGCAACCGGATGCGGTCGACGATGCCCAAGCGGCGCGGGCGGAACTGGACTGGGTGGTGCGGCTGATCGGGCTGGTCCGCTCGGTCCGCAACGAGATGAACGTGCCACCGGGAACGCCGGCGCCGGTGCTGCTGCGCGATGCCTCGCCGGAAGCCGCATCCCGCGCCGAACGCTGGATCGACGCGATCCGCCGCCTCGCCCGCGCCTCCGAGGTGCGGCTGCTGGACGGGGAGATGCCGAAAGGCTCCGCCCAGGCGGTGCTGGACGAGGCGACCGTGATCCTGCCGCTGGCCGGCCTGGTCGATCTGGACGCCGAACGGGTCCGTCTGGGCAAGGAGCGGGAGAAGGCGGCTGGGGAGGCCAGGAAGGTCCAACAGAAACTGTCCAACGCCGATTTCGTGAAGCGGGCGCCGGAGGACGTGGTGGAGGAAAACCGCGAGCGTCTGGCCGGATATGAGCGGGAAATGGAGCGGTTGGAAGCGGCGTTGGCGCGGTTGGCTTAGGACGCCGACGAAAGACGAGCGATGGCGTGAGAGGGCGGACGGCATGTGGGCGTGAGGAGCGGTCCTGTGCCACGCTCGGGCTTGATGGTTGAGCGGTCGTCCGCACGCGATCTGCGGTTATGTTGGGTGGGATGATCGCCGGAAGACTCGTTCGAACGCAACCGGATACGCCGCCGCCCTCACGATAGGGCATTGGCACCGGTCGGCGACGTTGCCATGCTGCCCGTCTTCCAGTTCGGCGGCCGCATGCTGATCACTCTGTTCACCGACGCTTCGTATTGTTCGAAGACCCGGATCGCCGCCTATGCCGCGTGGGCGAAAGCCGATGGGCAGACCGTGCGGCATGCCGGGCTGTTCAAGGCGCGCGTGCACGATTCGTCGATCGCCGAGGCCCAGGCGTTGGTCAACGGGCTCTGCTTCGCGTTGGCCCGCTTGCGACCGCCGGCACCGTCGAAAATTATCGCGCAAACCGATTGCCTGGTCGCCATTCACGCGTTGACCGGCCAATTGCGGAAGACCCGTGCGATCGAACGTTTTGCCCCGATCGTTGCCATCTACTCGGAACGGGTGTCACGCCCAGGTCTGATGGTGGAGTTTCGCCATGTCAGTGCCCACAAGGGCACGATAACCCCTCGCAATGCCGTCAACACCTGGTGTGACGACACATGCCGGACCCTGATGCGTCAGGCGCGCGATGCGTACCGGCCATCGAAAAGCAAAAAGAAGGGCGCGCCCGCCGGCGCCAACCACCAACGCCATACGAGCCATGGGGATTCCTCACGGGAGTCGTGAAGTGGCTTAAGAGCGGATCGGGACCGCCGACACTGACCGCACCCGTGATTTGACAACGGCCCGACCATCCGGCGTGCTGGTGTCGGTTCAACACGGCAAGGACACAAGCCATGTACCGACATGCCTGCCTGATCGCGTTGTTGTCGTTGGGCGCATGCGCCGACATGCCGCACCGTCTCACCCAAGCCCCGCCGCTCACCCGGTCAGCGCTGTGCGAGGTGGGTGGAGACATGACGGTCGGCCGCCCCAGCGCGCCGCCGGAAGGCTCAATGCGGATGAACAATGACGGCGGCTGGTGCTGGATGATGAACTCCGCCACCGCCGGGGGCAATCAATACGGGCCGTTCCTGAAAGTGACGGTGCCGCCGAACTATGGGGAACTGGCGATCGCGGTGCTGGAGACCCAGACGAGGCTTGCCTACAAGCCGAAGCCCGGATTCATCGGCGAGGATGCGTTCCAGACGGTCGTCGAACCGGCGAACTTCAAGGTCGATTACCGGGTGATGGTGACCCGATAGGCCGTTGCTCGCGCATCGTCGATACGCGGCTGTCCGCTGGCGCTACGGCGCCTCGCCATGCTGCTGCATGATGACCAGGGCGCGCCGCAGCCGCTGAACGCCGCCACGGACATGCCCGTGGGCGCAGAGCGTTTGGCCTTGCGTCGACAGATCGGCGACCTCATGCGGGGGAGGGAGCACCGAACTGGCGATCAACACCCCCAGCCGATCTTGCAATTCCGTGCAGTACTCGGGTGTGTCCGTCATCAGTTCGGGCAGCGGTGCCTGGGCCTTGAGCGGGCCGGCACTGCACAGGACGATGGCGGCCAGACCGCAGACTCGGACAAAAAGAAACATCGAGGCAAGTCTAGCGCAATTGCCTCGCCGATCAGGTGGTATCCGGGTGACATTTCGGACAGGTTCGCGCGCCGGCCGAACCGACCCACCCGATTGGCACCGGGAAACGGACGCGTTGCGCCCGAGACCCCATGGTCCGATGCCCGCGGCCGACCTTAAGGGAAGGGGACGGCGCTCCACCATCACGGAGAGGTGTGACACCGACCGACCTAACCAATGACCCATAGGCTCGGCCTCATTGGCGATGCCGGCACATCGTCGCGGCGGACAAGCTCAGGCATCGGTGCTCCCGACGGTCGGCAGACTCAGCACCGCCCGCAATCCGGGTGCGGCGTCCTCCAACCGCAAGGAGCCGCCATGCAACTGCGCGACCGCGGCCACCAGCGCCAGTCCCAGCCCGGAACCCGGGGTGCTGCGCGCCGTCTCGCCGCGGAAAAACCGTTCGGTTGCCCGCTCCCGGTCGGCGGGCGGAATGCCGGGACCCTGGTCGCTGACCTCGATCCGCACCGAATCCCGATCGGACCGCGCGCGCAGCCCCACGGTGCCCTGGGCCGGCGAGAATTTGACGGCATTGTCCAACAGATTGGCGACGGCCTGTTGCAGCATCGCCCCATCGCCATGCACCGGCAACGGCCCGGACACGTCGAGCGTCAGGGTCACGCCGCGTTCCTCCGCGACCGCTTCATACAATTCGGCGATATCCGCCAGCAGCGGCGCGACATCCAACCGGACGAAAGAGGCGCGCCGGGAGCCGGCTTCGATCTCCGCGATGCGCAGCAGGGCCTGGAAGATGCCGACGATATGGTCGAGGTCGGCGATGGCCCGCTCGATCGCCGCGTGCAGGTCTTCCGGCGTACGCGCGTGGGACGCGGCATCCTCCAGGCGCGTGCGGGCTCGGGTGATCGGGGTGCGCAGGTCATGGGCGATGGCGTTCGACACCTGTCGCACGCCTTCCATCAGCCGCCCGATGCGGTCCAGCATCTCATTGATCACTTCCGCCAGTTGATCCAGCTCATCGCCCCGGCCGGACAGCCGGACCCGTTGGCTCAGATCCCCGGCGGCGATGGCGGTGGCGGTGGCCGAGACATTGGCCAGGCTGCGCTTGAACAGGTTGCGCACCAGCACCGCCCCGCTCGTCGCCGTCACCGACACGATCAACAGCGACCACAGCAGCGCATCGGTCACCATGGCGCGGAGCAGGGCCCGCACATGCACATCGCGACCGATGAGCAGGCGCAGATCGGGCGGGATGTCATAATATCGGACCCGGGTCAGGGTTCGCATCCCGGCACGCTGCACCGGCAGTTCAAAGAATGGCCCGGCTTGGTCGACCTTAGGCGGCCAATTGATCAGATTGCCCGCCAGACGTCGGCCCGTCTCATCGACCAGCAGATAGACAGCGTCGCCGTCGATGTTCTGCGCCAGACGGTCCTCAATGGTCAGCACCAGACCGGGCAGGCCGGCTTGAGTCCAACGATCCGACAATCCTTGCGCATCGGCGTGGATCTCGGCCTCGGTCTCACGGTCCAGCAAGCCCGCGGTCGACCACCAGATGAACGAGGTCAGGGCCAGGGCGCTGAGCGTCAACAGCACGGCATAGATGGCGGCGAACCGGACGCCGGCCGAACGGAGCAGCTTCGTGTCGATCATGCGCTGGTCCGTGCGGCTCCGATCACGCGCGCCGAGCCCGAGCGAAGTTCAGGCGGGCCCGGCCGATCCCGTCGCGAGCCGCACCCCATACCGCGAGTCTGATCACACCGGTTCGGCGCGGAGCATGTAGCCGGCGTTGCGTACCGTGTGGATCAGGGGCGTTTTGAACGGCTTGTCGACCTTCTGGCGCAGGCGGGAGACATGCACGTCGATCACGTTGGTCTGCGGATCGAAATGGTAGTCCCAGACGCCTTCCAGCAGCATGGTGCGGGTCACCACCTGGCCGGCATGGCGCATCAGATATTCCAGCAGGCGAAATTCGCGGGGTTGCAGGTCGATCTTCTGTCCCGCCCGCTTCACCTGGCGGGACAGCAGGTCCAGTTCCAGGTCCTCGACCTGCAATTTCGTCACCGGGCCTTCGGTCTTGCCGCGACGAGTCAGCGCCTCCACCCGTGCCAGCAGTTCGGCGAAGGCGAACGGCTTGGTCAGGTAGTCGTCACCGCCGGCCTTCAGCCCCTTCACCCGCTCATCCACGTCGGCGAGGGCGGACAGGATCAGCACCGGGATGGTGCTTTTTTGGGAGCGCAGGGTTTCCAGGATTTTGATCCCGTCGATGCCGCCTGGCAGCATGCGGTCCAGGACGACCGCGTCGAAGGCCTCGCTGGCCGCCATGAACAGCCCGTCGCGGCCGTTGTCGGCGTGTTCCACCACGTGGCCCGCTTCCTTCAGGCCACGGACGACGAAACCGGCAACGTCCTTGTCGTCTTCCACAACCAGGATACGCATCGTGCTCTCTCCGTTCCGGCTAATGCCAACTGGCGGGAACAATGACCGATAGCTTGCCTCTGCCCGCGTCATTGCCGGGTTTGACCCGGCAATGACGCGGGGGACGGCACATCGGTCTGTCATTCGGCCGGTTGGTACAACCCTATTCGTTTACACATCTATTCCGAAAATGTCCCGCACGATACCCGCTCGGCGGTCCGGTCTAACCCGCGGCCTCCGTGGGCCGCCGTCCAACGGTCACCGGCACTTCGATGTCGCGGCCCTGGCGGCGGATCACCACGCGGGCATTGTTGCCCGGCGGCACGGCGGCAACCGAGCGGATCAGGCCGCGCGCGGTCTCGATGCGCTCCCCATTGATCGACACCACGATGTCGCCTTGGCGGATGCCGGCGCGTCCGGCCGGTCCGGCGCGGTCCAGGTTGGCGATCAGCACCACGCCTTCGCGCTCCTCCACCGAAACGCCAAGCCAGCCGCGCTGCATCGAACCGCTCGACCGCAATTGCTCGACGACCGCGCGGACGGCGTTGCTGGGAATCGCGAAGCCGACCCCGACCGACGCGCCGGTGGGGGACACGATCACCGAGCTGACCCCCACCACCTGCCCGGCCATGTTGAACACCGGCCCGCCCGAGTTGCCGGGATTGATCGGCGCATCCAGTTGCAGGAAATTGTCGAACGGCCCCGACCCCAGATCCCGCCCGCGTGCCGAAACGATGCCCGCGGTGACGCTGCCCCCCAGGCCGAACGGGTTGCCGGCGGCGAGGATCCAGTCTCCGACCTCCACATTCTGGGAATCGCCCCAGGTGACCGAGGGCAGGCCGGACACGCCGGTCACCTTGATGACGGCGATGTCGGTCAGGTCGTCATTGCCGATCACCTGGGCGGGAAACTGCCGCCCGTCGGTCATCTGCACCATGATCCGGTTGGCGCGCCCGACCACATGGCTGTTGGTCACGATGATGCCGGACGGATCGACGATGAAGCCGGACCCGGCACCGATTGTCTGCTCCTTGCGGTTGCCGTAGCGGCGCTTGAACTCTCGCCCCAGCGGCGTGTCGCGCAGTTCCGGCGGCAGTTCGGCCAGCAGGTCGCGTCCGGTCGTCTGCTCCGTCACCGCGATGTTCACCACGGCGGGCATGACCTGTTTGACCAGCGGCGAGAAACTTTCCGGCGTGCCGCGTGCGATCGCCCCGCCCGGTGCACAGGCGGCGAGCAACAGCAGAAGGGCGAGGGCAATGCCTCGGGCTGGGGAGGTTTTCACTGACATGACCAGCAAATGGCATGCGTGATGGCCGGCAACAAGAATTCCGCGCATCGGTTTTGTCAGTTTTGCACCGGTCGGCCCCCATCTTCGGGCCAGTTATGTTTCGGATAGCGGCCACGCATATCCCGGCGTGCGTCCGCCCAGGCGCCTTTCCAGAAACCGGCCAGATCGGCGGTCACCGCGATCGGCCGGCCAGCGGGCGACAGCAATGCCAGGCGCAGGGGAATCCGCCCGCCCGCCAGCAATGGTGTCGTCGCCAGTCCATAGTAATGCTGCGTCCGCGCCGAGGCCAGCGGCACCGGCTGCGTGTAATCAACCGACGCGCGCCCACCCGGCAGTGACAAATGCGTCGGCACGTCGCGATCCAACCGGTGGGCCAACGCCCAGGGCAGCAACCCGCGCAGCAGAGCCATCAGGTCCAGACGCCCCAGATCCGCCAGCTTGCCGACTCCGAGCAGATGGGGCGCGAGCCAGTCGGGGGCGGTGGCGGCCAAGGCGGAATCCGATAGGTCCGGCCATTCCTGGTCCGGTTCCAGGGCGCGCATCAGCCCAACTCGTGCCTGGTATTGGCGGGCATCGTCGGTCCAGTTCAGGACTCGCAAGCCCTGATCGGCCGCGGCGCGGGCCAGGGCCTCGGCCAGTTGCGCGGGATCGGCCTGCTCGGTCCGGTCGCTGAGGACCAGGCTGCCGAGGCGGCGACGCCGGCGCGCCAGCACGGTTCCGGATACCGAGTCGAACCCCGATTCCACGGTTTCCGTCACCCGTTCGGCCAGCACATGCGGCAATGCATCGACGTCCAGCGGTGCGGCCATGCGGATACGGGCGGATGCCTTGACCTCCATCGAGGCGACCACCAGCAGATTGGCATCCGCCAGCTTGTCCGTCCGTGGCAGGCGCGCCCCGCCACCGCCCGAAAGCCGGAAGGAGCCGGGCTCCCCGCGGCGCTGGGCGATCCGATCCGGGAAGGCGGCGGCGAGCAGCTTGCCGGGGTCGCCGTCCTCGGCCGGGTCGCCCTGGATGCGCAGGCGGCGGCGATACTGGCGCGCGGTCTGGCGGATGCGGGAAATCGCGCCGCGATCGGCCGTGGCGTCTCCATGGGCGATGGCAACCAGGCGGGAGGCGATGTCGGCCGGCGCGTCGGGCGCGCGCAGCGGGTCACGTTCTTCCAGCAGGGCGGCCAGGGTCGCGGCAAGGGCAGCCTCGCCGGCGGTCGTTGCTTCCAGCATCATCGCCGCCAGCCTGGGGTGCGCGCCCAGTTGCGCCATGCGTCGGCCAGCCGGGGTGATGCGAGATTCGGCGTCCAGCGCGCCAAGTTCGGCCAGCAGGGCGGCGGCGGCCTTCAGCGCCCCCGATGGCGGCTTGTCGAGGAACGACAGCGCGTCCGGCGCGGTACCCCAGGCGGCGCAATCCAGCACCAGCGACGACAATTCCGCTTCCAGGATTTCCGGTCGGTCGAAGGCCGGCAAGCCGCGATGCAGGGCAGGGGACCACAGGCGGATTGCCACGCCGGGCGCTTCCCGGCCGGCGCGTCCGGCGCGCTGTTCGGCGGCGGCGCGGGATATCCGCATGGTTGCCAGCCGGGTCAGGCCGGTGCTGGCGTCCAGCCTCGGCGCGCGACGCCAGCCACCATCGACCACGATCCGGACACCGGGAACGGTCAGCGAGGTTTCCGCGATCGAGGTGGCCAGCACGACGCGGCGGCTGTCGGCCGGACGCAGCGCGCGATCCTGGTCGGCTGGCGGCAGATCGCCGTGCAGTGGAAGCACTAGCGCGCCGCAGCGGTCGAGCGCCGTCTGGGTGCGGCGGATTTCCGCCATGCCAGGCAGGAAGGCGAGAATATCGCCCTCATGCTCCGCCAGCGCGGCCCGGATCGCCCGGGCCATCGCCTCGGGCAGATCGCGCGGGCCTTGGATGTCGCGCGGGCTGTGCTGGATGGAGACCGGGAACATCCGCCCGGCGCTCTCGATCACATCCGCGTCCATCAGGCCGGACAGGCGGGCGCCATCGGCGGTGGCGGACATCGCCAGCAGGCGCAACTCCGGCCGCAGTTGCCGTTGCAGGTCCAGGCAGAGCGCCAGGGCCAGGTCGGATTCCAGGGAGCGTTCGTGGATTTCGTCCAGCAGCACGGCCGCGACACCGTCCAAGCCCGGGTCGGACTGCAGGCGGCGTACCAGCAGGCCCTCGGTCACGACCTCGATCCGCGTGGCGGCGGACATGGCGGAATCGATCCGGGTGCGGAACCCGGCGGTGGCGCCGACCTGTTCGCCCAGCAGGGACGCCATGCGGGTGGCGGCGGCGCGGGTCGCCAGTCGTCGAGGTTCCAGCATGAGGATGCGCTGGTCGCCTCGCCACGGCGCATCCAGCAGCGCGAGCGGCACGATCGTGGTTTTACCCGCTCCGGGTGGGGCCACGAGGATGGCGTTGCGGCCTTGCGCGAGGGTTTCCGCAAGCGCCGGGAGGGCTTCGGTGACGGGGAGGTCGGGGAGGGAGGGCATTGTGGGCGTGGTTATGGCGCGTATGGGGGGTGAAGGCGACCGGGAACGTCTTGACGTCCGCATGGTTGGCGGCGGTATCGAAAGCCACCAGCCGCCGCGGTCGGATCACTCCGACTTGATGTTCCTCTCCCGGATCAACGCCCCGAACCGGTCGTAGTCTTTCCGCAACACCTCCCCCAGTTGTTCCGGTGTCGTCACCATGGGATATTGCCCGATCTTCGGCAGCATGGCCGCCATCTCGGGCGAGGCCGCGATCGTGTTGATCGCTTTGGCGAGCTTGCGAATGATCGGCTCTGGCGTTCCCACCGGCGCGAACAGCGCGTTCCAGGGGATGAAGTCAGCAGCCGGATAGGTTTCCGCGAAAGTGGGAATGTCGGGATATTCGGGATGGCGGCCACCGCTCACCGCCAGAAGTCGGACCTTGCCGGCCCTGACTTGCGTGGCCACGGTCGGGTCCGCGAACATATGCACCACACCCGCCAGCATATCCTGCAACGCCTCGGCGCTGCCGCGATAAGGCACGTGCAGGATCGAAATCCCGGCCGATTGATTGAGCGCCTCCGCGATCAGATGCCCGGTCGAGCCGATGCCTGACGACGCGAGGGTCAGTCTGTCGGGATTGGCCTTGGCGTAGGCCACCATCTCTTTCAGGTTGGCGACCGGGACCGACGGGTGGATCGACAGCATCATCGGATACCAGCTGAACGCCGCGACCGGCACCATGTCCTTCAACGGGTCGTAGCCGACCTTGCGCAGGTGCGGCACCACGGCGACCGAGGGACTGGGGGTCGCGATAAAATTGTAGCCATTGGGCTGCATCTTGATCCCGGCCTCGATCCCGATGGCCCCCGCCGCGCCGCCTTTGTGTTCCAGCACGAAGGGTTGGCCCAGGGCGCGGTGCAATGGCTCGGTGTAGGGGCGGACAGCGTTGTCGGTCCCGCCGCCGGGCGCGAAATTCACCAGGATTCGGACGGGGCGATCCGGCCATGTGGTCTCGGATTGCGCGAAGGCGGCGGACGCAAGACACACGAGCCCGGCAGCCAAGCAAAGGCGTCGCACGACGGACATGGTCGCTCCCTTTATTTTCTTTGGACACGATTAGCGCGCGAAACCGCAACGTCCGCAAGGGTGCGAACCAAAGTTGTGGGTTCGAGTACACGTCTCACCGTCATTGCCGGGCTTGACCCGGCAACCCGCGCTTCAACGGCAGGGGGTGGGTTGCCGGATCAAGTCCGGCAATGACGGTGAGGGGAGGCTAACGTTCGATGGTAAGCGTCGTCGATATTGGTCCGCACAATGTTAAATCGCACCCCGTCCGCAAGCCTGCGATCAGGCCCGTGATCCGACGGGGGCGCTCGCAGACTTGCCCTTCCGCCGCACAAGCCGCTCAATGCCCCGCACCAGCCAGGGGAACACACAAACATGCCAGGACGCTTCAACGGACGGGTCGCGGTCATCACCGGCGGAGTATCCGGCATCGGCGCCGGCATCGCCCAACGCCTTGCCGCCGAGGGCGCTCGGCTTAGCCTCTGGGACATGGACGCGGCAGCCCTTGCCACCTCCGGCGCTGCCCACACCGTCACCCTGGACGTCACCGACCCGGACGCGGTGCAGCGCGCCGCCGATGCGACCGAAGCGGCACTCGGGAAAATCGACATCCTCGTGACATCCGCCGGCATTACCGGGCCCAACCACACGACCTGGGAGTATCCGGTTGCCGCCTGGGACCGCGTTATCGACGTCAATCTGAAGGGCGTCTTCTACTGCAACCGCGCCATCGTTCCCGCCATGCAGCGCAATGGGTACGGGCGGATCGTCAACATCGCCTCGATCGCGGGGAAGGAGGGCAATCCCAACGCCTCCGCCTATTCCGCGTCCAAGGCCGGCGTCATCGGTCTCACCAAGGCGCTCGGCAAGGAGTTGGCGGCGACCGAAATCCGCGTCAATTGCGTCACGCCGGCCGCGGTGAAGACGCCGCTGTTCAGTCAGATGACGCAACAGCAGATCGACTGGATGCTGTCGAAAATCCCCATCGGTCGGTTCGGGGAAATCGAGGAAGTGGCGTCGATGGTCTGCTGGCTCGCCAGCGAGGAATGCGGGTTTTCGACCGGCGCGGTGTTCGACATCTCGGGCGGTCGCGCGACATACTGACGGCGACCGGTGGAGCCGTTGTTATGCCGGCACAAGTCCGGGCGGTTGTCTGTTGTTCGATGGTGTGCGTGACCGCTCCACGGCGCGCATTGCATCATACTCCGGAACGAAAAGCCGCTCGGCTATTTTGGTTTGTCGTGCGAATCGCGGGCTGTTACGGTCGGCTCAGCGCGATCGCGCTCTAACGGGGACGCATCATGGATTCCGAAACCTTGGGCTTCATGCCCGCCACCGAACTCGCCGAACTGATCCGCACGAAACAACTCTCGCCGGTCGAGTATATGCGGGGCCTGCTGGACCGCATCACCGCGCTGGAACCGAAGGTCAACGCGTTTGCCTATCTGGCCGCCGACCAGGCGATGGATGCGGCGCGCCAGGCGGAAGCCGATCTGTCCAGCGGCAAGCGGATCGGGCGGCTGCATGGCGTGCCCGTCACCATCAAGGACCTGGCGATCACCAAGGACATGCCGACGCAGAGCGGCAGCCTGATCTTCAAGGGCAACCAACCGAACGAGGACACGCCTGTGGTGCCTCGGTTGCGCGACGAAGGCGCGATCATCCTGGGCAAGACCACGACGTCCGAGTTCGGCTGGACCGGCGTGTCGCATAGCCCGCTGACCGGCATCACGCATAACCCGTGGAAGCATGGCTACAACGCGGGCGCATCGTCGGCGGGCGCGGGCGCGGCCTCGGCCGCCGGGTTCGGACCGTTGCATCAGGGCAGCGATGGGGCGGGCTCGATCCGCATGCCGTCGCATTTCTGCGGCGTGTTTGGGTTAAAGCCGAGCTTCGGGCGGGTGCCGTATTATCCTGTGAGTACGGGGGATATGACGTCGCATATGGGGCCGATGACCCGCACCGTCGCGGACAGCGCGTTGATGATGGAGGTGATGGCGGGGCCTCACCCGCTGGACTACACGACGTTGGAGGCTGGGCCCGCCAATTATCTGCAACGCCTGCATGAGGGCGTGAAGGGCAAGCGCATCGCCTATAGTCCCGATCTGGGCGTGGCTCGGGTCGACCCCGACGTTGCCGCTCTGGTGAAAGCCGCTGTCGAGCGCTTCAAGGAGCTTGGCGCGACGGTGGAGGAAGTCGCCACGCCCTGGGCTGCTCCAGGTCCGGAGCTGATCCGCTTCTTCTGGTCGGCGCATATGACCCGCCTGAAGCCCTATCTGGCGGAGTGGGAATCGCGGATGGACCCCGGCCTGGTGGCATGCATCAAGGCGTCGGAGAACGTGTCCATCGCCGATTACCAGGCGGAACGGGAACGCAAGATGGCGTATGTGGCAAGCATCCATCGGTGGTTCCAGGATTGGGACTTCCTGCTGACCCCGGCCGTGTCTGTCGCTGCCTTTCCGGCCGAGAAACTGATGCCCGACCACTGGCCGCATCACGAATGGGACTGGGTGAGCTGGGCGGAATTCTCCTATCCTTTCAACATGTCGTGGAACCCTGCTGCCAGCGTGCCGTGCGGATTTACCCCGGATGGGTTGCCGGTGGGCTTGCAGATCGTCGGGCGCCGGTTCGACGATCTTGGCGTGTTCCAGGCCGCGGCGGCGTTTGAGGCGGTGCAGCCTTGGGCGGACAAGCGGCCTCGGTTGGTTTGATCTGAGGGTCGGTATCGGGGTGATTCGTTCCGACGGTTGATCCTGATCGGGCGGCGGCGTTCGCCCGTGAAGGGGCAAGTAGCTGCAGGGAGAAAATCCTCCCCCTCCCCTTGCGGGCTTGGGCCGCAGAGCGGACCAAGGTTGGGGGAGGGGTAAATACCCACGGACATTGCGTGAAACCCCTCCCGTTAACCCCGTCCTGCAAGGGCACGGGGAGAATTTACTAAATCCGGCCGCCGTCCAAAGGACACAACGATGCGGATCACCGAAGTTCTCGCCCACCCGCTGTCCGTTACCTACGCGCAACCGAGTTGGACCGCCCACGAATACATTGACCGCTCGCAACTGATCCTGGTCGAAGTCCGCACCGACACTGGCATCACCGGCTACGGCGAGATCGCCGGCGGTCCGCTACCCCTGATCTGCGATCTGATCGCCCAATTCGCCCCCGTCATCCGCGGCCTCGACCCGCTGGGCCACACCGAAATCTGGGCAAAACTGTTTTCTCTCACTTCCCCAAGACCCGGCGGGCTCGGCGGCTGGGACGGGATGCCGGCGCCGTTGCCGCGCAACCACCGACCGCAGATCATGGCCGCGATCGGCGGCATCGACATCGCGTTGTGGGACATCAAGGGCAAGGCGGCCAACCTCCCGGTGTTTCGCCTCCTGGGCGGCACGCGCACCGAGGTTTTTACCTATGCCACCGGCGGTTTCTACGTCGAGGGTGCACCGCTGGGGGCCGGAGCCGATGAACTCGCCGGCTTCGTGGCGCAAGGCTATCGGGCGGTGAAGCTCAAGACCGGAGCTTTGTCCCTGGCCGATGAGGTCACCCGTATTCGCGCGGTCCGGGAAGCGATCGGGCCGGACGTGCTGTTCATGCTGGATATGAACGCGCCCTACGATGTCGCCGGCTGTATCGACTTCGCCAAGGCGGTCGCCCCGTTCGACATCCATTGGCTGGAGGAGCCGCTCCATTGGTATCTGCAACCGGCCGACTATGTCCGCCTGGCAGCCGCGTCGCCGATCCCGCTGGCCCATGGGGAGCGGGAGTGGCACCGCTACACCGTGCGCGACTTCATCGACAGCGGCGCCATAGGCTTCATCCAGTTCGACTCCACCCGTGCGGCCGGGTTCACGGAATCGTTGCGCATCGCACATTACGCCGAACAGAAAGGCGTCTCCATCGCACCGCATTCGGCCGTGCATCTGCATGCGCATCTGGTGTCGGCGTTCGGCGACACTGCCTTCGCCGCGGAATCGATCGCCAGGCCGGATTTCCACCCGATCCAGGACGCAATCTATATAGGCGGCCCCGAGGTCCGTAACGGCATGGTCCACCTGCCGGAAACCCCCGGCTTCGGGATGGAGATCGACTGGGCCGCGGTGGAACGCTTCCGCGCCTGAACGACGCCCGCAGCCGGATCGATCGGCCTTGACGCCGGGTGCGATTCATCATTGTGCGGAGGCATATCGACGACTCCAGCTACGGCCCCACAGCCATCACCATACCGTCATTGCCGAGCTTGACCCGGCAACCCACGCTTCAACGGTGGGGGGCGGGTTGCCGGGTCAAGCTCGGCAATGACGGAGAGGCGTGGACTCTATCGCACAACTTTGGTTCCCACCCCATGACCCGTCACGCCTTGTCAAACCGGCGATAAACCCCGATTTTCACCCAGCGAAAACCGCGCCGGGAAGGAAAACCGTCAAGATGGCAAGCAAGATCCGTGTCGGCATGGTCGGCATCACGCCCAACCGAGGCTTCTCCTCCATCGCCCATATGCCGGCCCTGCAAGGCCTGCCGGATTTCGAGATCGTGGCCGTCTGCACCACCCGCCAGGAATCCGCCGATGCCGCCGCCAAGCACTACGGCGTGCCGCTGGCCTTCGCCGATCCGGTGAAACTGGCGCAGCACAAGGATGTCGATTTGGTAACGGTGTGCGTGAAAGTGCCCGACCACCTCGACCCGGTCATGGCCGCCATCGACGCCGGAAAACACGTGTATTCCGAATGGCCGCTCGGCCGGAACACCGAGGAAGCCACCAGGATGTACGAAGCCGCCGAACGCAAGGGCGTGCGGCATGCGGTGGGTTTGCAGGGGCGGGTGTCGCCGTCCATTACCTATGTCCGCGACCTGATCCAGCAGGGCTATATCGGCAAGCCGCTGTCCGGCACCTTGTTCGTCAACGCGGCGAACTGGGGCGCGAGCCTGGATCGCTCCTACCAGGCCGATTTCGCCAACGGCGCCAACCTGATGACGATCACCGGCGGCCATAACCTCGACGCACTGTGCTTCTGCCTGGGTGAGTTCCGAGAAGTATCCGCCTTCGCGGTCAGCCAGCGCGACACGATCCCCGCCGATGACGCCGGACGCGCCATTCCGAAGGACGTGCCCGACCAGCTCGTCGTCAGCGGCGTTACCACCAGCGGCGCCGTGATCTCCGCCCAGGTGCGCGGCGGCATGTCCCGCGGCCAGGAGTTCCTGTTCGAAATCCATGGCTCGGAGGGCGATCTGGTCCTGTCCGCCACCATGCGCGCCTCCACCCAGCGGCAGGAACTGCGGGTGCAGGGCGCGCAGGGCGCTGCCAAGGATCTGACGGACCTGGAGATCCCGGCGCAGTACCGTTGGGTTCCGGCCAGCGTCCCTGCTGGCTCGCCCTACAACGTGGCGCAGCTTTACGCCAAGCTGGGGGAGGCCATTCGTGACGGCAAACCCGCCGTTCCTGGCTTCGATGCGGCGATCACCCGCCATCGCATGCTCGACATGATCGTGCGCGCGTCGCGGACCGGACAGAAACAGGTCGCCTGATGCCGGTCGAGGAAGCGATCCGGGCGTTCCTGCTCGCCTTTCCGGCGCTGTTCTCGATCATCAACCCGATCAGCGGTGCCTTTATCTTCCGGGAGGTCACCGTCGGCCGCCCGGTCGAGGCGCGGCGGCGGCTGGCCCGCCAGGTGGCGATCTATTCCTTCGTCGTGATGATGGTCGCGCTCTGGGCCGGCACGCATCTGTTGCAGTTCTTCGGCGTCAGCCTGGCGGCCTTGCGCATCGGTGGCGGGCTGGTGGTCGCACTGAGCGCCTGGGGCCTGTTGAATGCCCCCGAGGTGCGGGAAGCCCAGAAACAGAAGGAAGCCGCGCCGTCCGAGGGGGCGGAGGAGGTGGCCCTGTTCCCTCTGACCATCCCCTTCACCACCGGTCCGGGCACCATGGCGGTGGCCGTGGCGCTGGGCTCGGGGCATCCGCATGGTCTCGGCGGCATGGCGCGCTTTATCGTCGGCGTCAGCCTGGCCGCTGTGGCGATGTCGGTGGTGATCTGGCTGTTCTACCACTTCGCCGACCGGTTGGTGGCGATGATCGGACCGTCCGGCAGTCGCACCCTGTCGCGTCTGTTCGCCTTCCTGCTACTATGCATCGGCGTGCAGATCCTCATCACCGGTGTGGAGGACGTGCTGGGTCCCTTGTTCCACCCCGCCTGATGCGGTCCAATCTGTTCGGCTGATTTTGCCACCATAACCGCGAGAGGATCGTTCCATGGCATTTTCGATGTACGACGCGTCGGTGCCGATGTGCACCCAACAACTGGCCTCCCTGATCACCATCATCGACAAGGCGGCCGAACATTGCGCCGCCAACAAGATCGAGGAATCGGCACTGCTGTCCGACCGCCTGTTTCCGGACATGTTCACTCTGGCGCGTCAGATCCGCCAGGCGACGGATTTCGGCCGCAACGGGCCGGGGCGTCTGTCCGGCGTTGCGATGCCGGAATTCGCCGCCACTGACGATGCCAGCTTCGCCGATGCCAAGACCCGGGCTGAACAATCCCTGGCCTTCGTCAAGAGCCTGACCCGGGCGCAGATCGATGGCACCGAGGAAAAGGAGATCACCTGGATGGCCGGCACCAACCAACGCAGTATGAAGGGCCAAGCCTACCTGCAATATTTCTGCCTGCCGAACTTCTTCTTCCATGCGACCACCGCCTACAACATCCTGCGCCACCGCGGCGTGGCGCTGGGCAAGCGGGACTTCATGGGACCGGCCTGAACCCATCGGACGCGGCGCGGTTCCGAGCGAACCGCGCCGCCAACGGGTTCGGCCAGCACGACATCGGTGAATATTCTCCCACTCCCCTTGTGGGCTTGGGCCGTGAAGCGGA
>CALQHT020000061.1 GCA_943330455.2 Nitrosovibrio sp. Nv4
AATGGCGGCGTGTTCCACCGACCCCTTCGAATCTGGAACCTACCCCTCTGTCAATCGGAGATTGCGCCGCCGCTACATCAAAATCGCCTGCTCGCGGCGTGGCCCGGCGAACTCACCGAGCCAGGGGAACCTGGGCAGTTACAACATTTTTTGCTCCACGGATTGGGTGCTGGGGGGCGTGGCGCGTCTCCGCGTTGTCGGGCCCTGCCGCCGGGACTCGGCATTCACACATCTGGAATTGGGATGCCAGACGGAGAAGTTTCTCCCCTTCCCTTGTGGGGTTGGGTTGGGGGGAGGGGGATGCCGCACGGATATTGCGCAGAACCCCTCCCCCCGCCCCCTCCCGCAAGGGGCTACGGGAGTCGGGTAAGTGCGGAACGATTTGCCAGCACCCATCCGTCGACCATGGCATCGAGTTTTTTGAGGCATCGAGCGATGATCTTGGGACCGGCCGGTTTGTAGCCTTTGGAGGTATAACCCGACCAGCCGCCCATCCTGGCGACGATCCAGTAGTACCAGGCCAAAGAATCCGGTTTGTGCGGGTTCTTGAGCTTTTCCGTGCGCCCCTCCAGCGTGGCGTTGATGGCCTGCAAGGCCAGCACCTCTGCGGGGCTGCCTATGACGTCGCTCAGCTTTTGGCCCGTGGCGGGATCGCGACCGATCACCACTTGCATCACCCGCACGGCCGCGATCAGCGCCACCGTCACCAATTTCAGCAGGTTATTCGGAGTGGTGATTTGCGAGGTTTCCACATCCATTCCGTCGGTCTTCATGGTGCGGAACACCTGCTCTATGGTCCACCGCAGGCGATACCAGCGCACGATCTGCATGGCCTCTTGCGGTGTCGTCACGTCATGCGTCGTCAGCAGACACCAGTGTATGCGTAGCCGAGGATCCTCCGGCGGGTTCACTTCGCGCACATCGACCACGCGCAAGGTCAGCGCTGCCTTTAACGTCTTGTCCGCGGTGGCTGGCCGCTTGATCGTCACCTCGCCGTAGCGCACGGCAACGACGGTGGTCCGTTCGGCGATGGCCCCTTTGCCGTATCCGCCGTGCCTGGCCGGCACGGTGATGATGTAACGTCCGGCCTCCGACCATCCGCCACAGGTCTTGAACAACCGCTGACCTCGGCCCACCGAGCGGTCCTGGGCCGCACGCACCAGCAAATGCACGGTCTCCGGACACCGAGCGAACTGGTCGTAGATGTCGCCTTCACGGTCCTCCACCATGGTAATCATCGCGGCCCCTTCCAACGCATAGGCTGCGGTTTCCGCGCCGGTCAGCCATCGGCGGGATTCTTTCTCGTCCGCGTCGCGCGATTTGTGGTCCTCCACGGGGCCATCGGTGCGGTTGACCATCTCGGCCCCGACCAGACCGATGATGCCGCCATGCTCCGCATCCACCGCGATGATCGGATGCACGAAGACGCCAATGTCGCGGCCGTTGCCAACCGTGCCGAAGCCACGCTTGCGGCCCGTGTGGGTGGCGAAGTTGATCTCCGAGGTGTCAGCGATCGCCAGCACATGGCGTCCAGCCGCGCGCTGGCGGGTCAGGCGGCTGGCATGAGCCAGCATTTCGTGGCGGGTCACGGATCCATTGTCGAGGAAGGCGCCGAAGCGGAGCGCCTCGTTGCGGGTGCTGGCCAGAGCGTGCAGGCACATGGTCTGCTGCTTTTGCATCGCCTGCAGAAGTGCGTCACCGGTGGCGGCCAGACGGCGATCGCCAAAGTGACCGAGTTGGGGCTGTTCCATGGGAATCGGGCTCTCCTGCTGCGTCGCGCAGGAGAGAATCGGGGACGCGAACGCTGCGCAAGTGGTCTTTCGGCTGGGTTTCTTGTCGATGGAGACTCTATCGGCCGTAAAGCCGTTGATCCAGACTCAGGGAGATTGTTCCGGATTTACCTGACTGCCGTAGCCGCAAGGGGAGGGGGAGAATTTTCTACCCTGGCGCGATGTGTGGTTGCCGGAAGCCGCCACGAACGGGCGGGGTCGAGCGCGCCCATTGCCGAACCGTCCGAACGGGATACTAATCGTCGGATGATCGGACGTGGCTTCCCGAACGATGAGGTGCGCACGGCCCTGGGCGGGCCGGCATCCCGTCGCCCAACATCGCCGTGGGTGTCGCACCAACTGGCGATCTGCTCGGGACCATCATTGTGCCTCCCCCGGGACGACCTGCATGCACGCCACGCATCGATCGGGTGCGGCAATAGCGCAATGCGCCAACACGGGGTCACATGACGGACAACAGCCAGCAAAAGCGCGCCCATAGCTACCGACTGCCGGTGGAGGACCCTGAGTTCCTGCTGCGGGACGAAATGCGGGACATCCGTTTTGCGCTCGAATTCGCAAAAGCCGATCTGGGTCTGCGCGACTGGGGCATTCGCTCGACGGTGATCGTGTTTGGCAGCGCGCGCACGCCGTCACCCGAGCAGCTGGCGGCGTCCCTGGCCGCGGCCGATACCGACGCGGTGCGGGCGCGGCTGAACAAGCTGGCGGTCCAGGTGCCGTATTATGAAGCCGCGCGGGAGTTTGGCCGGATTGCCTCCGAACGCGGGGGGGCGTTTGCCCCGCACGACCGGTGGCGCGACAACGTCATCGCCACCGGTGGCGGATCGGGCATCATGGAGGCAGCCAATCGCGGCGCCTTCGAGTGCGGCGCGCCCAGCGTCGGATTCAACATCCGCCTGCCGCATGAGCAGGAACCGAATGCCTACACCACGCCGGAGCTGACATTCCGGTTCCATTATTTCGCGATGCGCAAGATGCACATGGCGATGCGGGCCAGCGCTCTGGTGGTGTTTCCCGGCGGTTTCGGCACCATGGACGAGTTGTTCGAGATCCTGACCCTGGCGCAGACCCGCAAGATGCCGCCGATCCCGATCGTGCTGTTCAACACGGCGTATTGGCGCCGGGTGATCGCGTTCGATTTCCTGGTGGCCGAGGGCATGATCGAGGAAGCCGACCTGGCCTCCTTCGACTTCGCCGACACGGCGGAGGAGATCTGGTCGGCCCTGGTCCGACGTGGCCTGAAGGTCAATGCCGGAGGGTAGGGGCCACGATCGGCCATTCCCGGGGTCACCCGCCGCGGGGCACGGCCAAGGGGCAGGCGGGCGCCGCCCAGAGAACCGCCGAACCGCGGCGGCGCCGACCAGGGTGCACCGCGCGCGGTCAGGCAGGACGGGGGGAGACTACCGGTCCAGCCAGACATCCTCCATGCGCCAGCCGTTGAAGATGCTGTTGACCATCACCGACATGTTCTTCACCTCGGGCCGCCAGCAGGTTCCGCCGCGCAGGTAATAGATCATCGGGCGCACCGCCTCCTGAGTCAGTTTGCGGTCGATCTCCCAGGCGATTTCCTTGCGCTTCGCCTGATCGATCTCCATCGACTGGCGCGACACCAGGGCGTCCAGATCCTTGTTGCAGTAATCCATGTAGGTGCGAGAGCCGCAGACATAGTT
Organism: Nitrosovibrio sp. Nv4; assembly: GCA_943330455.2. Taxonomy (GTDB): domain Bacteria; phylum Pseudomonadota; class Alphaproteobacteria; order Acetobacterales; family Acetobacteraceae; genus Rhodopila. Next base: position 3,461 of record CALQHT020000061.1, read on the forward strand.
TTCCGGGTAGTTCTGGTCGGGATCGTCCACCCCGTTGCCAACCTGGCTGAGTGCCATCTGGTAATCGCGACGGATCAGCTTCGGCACCCAGATCGCGGTTTCCACCAAGTCCAAATCCGCATCGATGTAGATATCCTTCAACTGGCTGATCAGGATGACCGATGCATCGCGATAGGTCGGCAGGTTGCGGGTGGACAGTTTCAGTTTCAGCCGCTTGTCCGGCCCGTATCCATGCGCGGCCATGATCGCACGAGCCTTTTCGCGGCTTTTCCCGACATCGGGATCGTAGCCCGGCAATGTCTGCTGCATCTCCTTGGGCATGCCCCAGCGTCCCTCCGGCAGAGGCTGCATGGCGGTGCCAATATCGCCCTGGCCCTCCGTCAGGATGTCGATGAAAGCCTGCCGATCGATGGCCATTGCCACCGCGCGCCGCATGTCCAGATCGTCGAACGGGGCCACAGGGTTCATCAGCACATTGGCGGCGACGTTCATCGGGGAAATGTCGCAAACCGCATCCGGCATCTGGCTTTTGACGTCCTTCACCAGGGGAATGGTGATCTCAAAAGGGAAGGTCATGTCGAACTTGCCCGCCACAAAGGCCAGAATCGCGGTCGAGCGGTTGGGGATGATCGTGAACTCGATGCCGTCCAGATAGGGCAGGCCCGGCTTCCAGTAGTTCGGATTGCGGACCAGTTTGATGTTCTGGTTCGCCTTGTATTCGACGAATTTGAACGGGCCGGTGCCGATCGGCGCCTGGCGCATTTCCCGCGGCGACACATGGCACGGATAGACGGGCGTAAACCCCGAGGCCAGCAGGGCCAGAAGCCCCGGCTGCGGCTTTTTCAGATTGAACACCGCCTCATGCGGGCCGGTGACGGTCACGCTCTCCACATTGGCGTACCAGCCTTTGCGGAAATTGAGCTTGAAGTTCTCCTTGGCGGTCCCGGCCAGCAGATCCCACGTGCATTTCACATCCGCCGCGGTGAAGGGCTTGCCGTCATGCCAGGTCACGCCTTCCCGCAGCGCGAAGGTCAGTGTCTTGCCGTCGTCGCTCCAGCGCCAGCTTTTGGCCAGTTCCGGCACGATGCTGTCGAGGCTGTTTTGCCGCACATGCTGATCGAACATCACCAGGTTGTTGAACACGCTCATCATCGGCGCATTGACGGAGATGGTGCCTTCCTCATGGATCGACATGCTGGCCGGGCTGTCGCGATGGGTGATCCGCAAGGTGCCGCCCTGCTTTTGTGCCAGCACGGGCGTGGCGAGCAGCAGAGTAAACAGCAGCAACGCCGCGGTGGTCCGGCCATGACCGCACATCGCCGCGAAGCGACGGCTCACCGATGGGACGTGGCTCATTTGCGTTTCCTCCGATCCTGCGCCCAACGATCATTGCGTCGCGCGGCCGCACCATGCCTGGGTCGTCGCGCCACGTCACCCACGGGCTTGCGAGTCGCGTGATTGCGGACCAGCTTCGGTCGGAGACCGAACGCGAGGCGCGTCCGCCGACGGATTCCACCGAATGGTGATCCCGCGAAAGACGCGGGCCATCGCTTTGCCGCACGGTGCAACTCTGTGCGGTGCAACTCTGGGCGCACGCGGTGACGTCTGTGTCCCTGGCTTGCCGATTGACCGACCCCAGATGCGATCCGATGCCATGGTCCGTGTCGCAACCGGTCTATCCTTGCATGCCGTCAGCCAGTGAGGCTGGGCCGCGAAAGCAAGGCTCACGGAGACCACCGGTGCACTCAGAGTTCCCCAGAGGCGCGGATCGACATTGCGCATGGTTATGCCAACGGCGGAAAGATCGGCTCTTCCGCCAGTACATCCCGGTCATGTCGCTATCGACGACTTTCCCTGGCTATACCCATAAACGTCGTTGATGGGGGGCCATGGCCGGCATGATCGGCTTGCGGCACCGGAGGGCATCGCTTCCGACGACTGGTCTTATCCGGTGACCGGGCCGGCGAACCCCAGCACGCAAAGCCGCCGGTTTGGGCGCTCGCAACGCGCGGCGGCACGCGCCCCGGTTCCTGTTCCAGGGAGCGCACCTAAGCCGCCGATGCGCCCGATGGCGCGATCGTTTTTGCGCGTCGCCTAAACGCTTTCTTTCAATTCCTTGGCGGCCCGGAAGGCGATCTTCTTGCTGGCCTTGATCTCGATTGCCGCGCCGGTGGCCGGGTTGCGGCCCATGCGCGCCGGAAGGTCCCGGACTTGCAGGATGCCCAGACCCGTCAGCCGGATCTTGTCGCCCTGTTGCAGGTGCTGGGTGGTCAGCGCCACCATCTCGCTCAGCAGGCCTTCGGCCTGCTTCTTCGGGATGTCATGCCGTTCAGCCAACTGAGCCGCGATCTGCTTGAGCGTGACAGTCGCCTGCGGTGCGGCCTTCTTTGCGGCTGCCTTCTTGGCCGGTGCCGCGGCCTTTTTCGCCGGAGCGGCCTTCTTTGCGGGGACGGCGGACTTCTTGGCGGCTGGGGCGGCTCGTTTCGCTGGGGGCATGGTATCTTCCTTGGAGCGCTTTAGGGTCACCTAATCTGCCCACTCTGTCCCGATTCGATCAACCACCAAGCTGCCATTCCGGCAAATCTTGTTGGGAAATGACGGCGCGTCGTCCGTTTCGGTCCGGCCTGACCCACCCATTCGAGGTCCGAATCCGGCCATCGCACGCAGGTTTTGCCCAACCGATGCGCCAGGATGACATCGGGTTCCGCCATGTGGGGGGCCGTCATGCCGGTTGCCGCGATGATGGGCGCGCCCGGTTGCATGGTCTACGCTTCCCGAACCTTCCCGAGTCCGGTGCACGCCATGTCGTCCCCATCGAGCCCCGTACCAGGCCTTCGCCGCATCATCCATATCGACATGGATGCGTTCTACGCGTCCGTCGAGCAACGCGATAATCCCGCCTTGCTCGGCCTTCCATTGGCCGTCGGCAGCGCGCGGGAACGCGGCGTGGTCGCGGCGGCAAGCTACGAGGCGCGTCGCTACGGGGTTCACTCCGCCATGGCATCGGTCACGGCGCGCCGGAAATGCCCGGAACTGATCTTCGTGCCGCCGCGCTTCGACGTCTACAAAGCGGTGTCCCGGCAGATCCAGACGATTTTCGCCCGTTACACCCCGATCATCCAGCCATTGTCGCTGGACGAAGCCTATCTGGACGTGACCGCCGCGCTGGAAGATGGCGGGACCGCCACCGCGATCGCCCAGGAGATCAAAGCCCGCATCCGGGAGGAAACCGGCCTGACCGCATCGGCTGGCGTGTCGTACAACAAGTTCCTCGCCAAGCTGGCATCCGACCACCGCAAACCGGACGGGCTGTTCGTCATCACGCCGCGGATGGGGCCGGCCTTTGTGGAGACTCTGCCGATCGGCAAGTTCCACGGCGTCGGGCCGGCGACGGCTCGAAAGATGGCGGAACTCGGAATCGCGACCGGTGGCGATCTGCGGCGGCATTCCCGGGCCGACCTGACCGCCTGGTTTGGCAAGGCCGGCGATTATTATCACGACGCCGCCAGGGCCGAGGATCACCGTCCGGTCATGGCCGACCGCAAGCGCAAATCCATCGGTGCGGAAACCACATTCCAGCGCGACCTGAAGGCGTGGGACGACGTGGTGCCCGCGCTGACGCCTCTGTTCGGGAAAGTCTGGACCGCCTATCGCGCCACCGGCCTGGTCGGGCGCACGGTGACGGTGAAGATCAAATACGCCGATTTCCGCCTGATCACGCGCGCCCGATCCAGCATCGGGGCGATCGGCTCGCAGATCGAGATCGAGCACATGGGCCTGGATCTGCTGCGTCCGTTCTTCCCGACGGCGCTTGGAGTGCGTCTGCTGGGCGTGACGATGTCGAACCTGGACATTGAACCGGGGCCGACGCGGCAATTGACGTTGGCGATCGCGTAGAGGCGGTCCAAACCCTGGCCCCCCCTCCCGACGGGACACCAATTTCCGCGTGGCGGCGGCGGACAAAACGATACCGGCTTGCGTGAAGCCGGTGGCGCATTCCAGGTCACGACCCTACTTGCTGGCTGGCAATCTCGTCGAGCCGCCAAAGGATATCGGATGCGTTTTCTGCTGTTCCTCTGCCTCCTGCTCACGCCGTTTGCGAGCCGAGCGCAAGAGGTGACGGTGTTTGCTGCGGCCAGCCTGACGGATGCGATGAAGGATATCGCGACCGCGTGGGCAAAGGCGGGCCACAAACCGCCGCGGTTGTCCTTCGGTGCCAGCTCCGCACTGGCGCGTCAGATCGAGCAGGGGGCGCCCGCCAATATTTTTGCTTCGGCGGACCTGAAATGGATGGAATATCTTGTCGAGAAGAACCTGATCGCCATGGATACGCGCAAGGACCTACTCGGCAATACGCTCGTACTCATCGTCCCGGCCGACAAAGCCCGCCCGATCGTGGTCGGTCCGGGGCTCGATCTGGGCGGGTTGCTGGGCACGAATGGTCGCATCGCGACCGGCGATCCAGCGCATGTGCCGGTCGGACTCTATGCGCGGGAATCGTTGACCCGGTTGGGCCTGTGGGACGCCGTCAAGTCCCGCCTTGCCCGGACCGAGGATGTGCGCGCCGCGCTGTTGCTGGTGGAGCGGGGGGAAGCCCCGGCCGGTATCGTCTATGCGACGGACGCCGTCGCGTCGAAGGGGGTCGCGGTCGCCGGAACCTTCCCGCCCGACAGGCACCAGACTATTGTCTACCCGTTCGCTGTCACCAAGGCCGGCGACACACTGGAGGCACGATCCGTGATGACTTTCCTGACCGGCCCCCAGGCTCGGCTCATCTTCATGCAGCGCGGCTTCAAGGTTCATTGACCTGACCTTGAGCCCGGAAGAATGGGAAGCCGTCTGGCTCACCCTGACCGTTGCTGCGCGGGCTGTTGGGATCGGCCTGCCGCTGGCCATCGTTGTGGCCTGGGTCCTCGCGCGATGTCGCTTCACGGGGCACGCGCTTTTGAATGCGCTGGTCCATCTGCCGCTGGTGTTGCCGCCGGTGGTGACGGGCTGGCTGCTGCTGATCACCTTTGGCGTGCGCGGTCCAATCGGCGCCCTGCTGCACGATTGGTTCGGGATCCGTCTGGTCTTCACAACCGCGGGGGCGAGCCTGGCCTGCGCGGTGATGATCTTCCCGATCATGGTCCGCGCGATCCGCCTGTCCTTCGAGGCCGCCGACCCCGGACTGGAGCAGGCCGCCCGCACCCTCGGCGCCGGGCGGATCGATCGGCTGTTCACAATCACGCTGCCGTTGGCGTCACCCGGCATTCTGGTTGGCGGGATCGTTGCTTATGCGACGTGCCTGGGCGAGTTCGGCGCGGTGATTACGTTCGCCGCTAATATTCCGGGCGAGACCCAGACCTTGCCGCTGGCGATCTATGCGGCGTTGCAGGTTCCGGGGGGAGAGGCGAAGGCGGCGCAGTTGTCCCTGGTGTCGATTGCTCTGGCTCTGACGGGGCTGCTGCTGTCGGAATGGTTTGCGAAGCGGCTTAATGCCATGCTGGGTCGGTGAGGGTTGCGATTGGCTTGGGGGTGGTTTTTTGGTCCGTTGTCGTGGTGACGCGATCCGGGGTCCGATGGCTGGTGTGACGGTGCCGTTGGGGCCGCCTGGTTGCGGCAGGCCGACTGTCAGTGCCGCGGAATTCTTGATTTATGGTAACTGCCCAGGTACCCCGCTGGCGTGCCCAGGTAGGCACTGCGAATGAGGTCTGTGGGCACGCTGAGGGCCATTGATCGGGCATTTTCGGTACCAACACGTCCACAGACCTCATTCGCTGGGCCTACCTGGGCAGTTACGATTTATGCAGCAGAGACTGCCTGCGATCTGTGGTGATTTTGTTGGGCCACCGCATGGTCGCAGTCACGAAATCCGCCAATCGGTAAATCGGAAGAAGCCCGACACACCTGGCCAAAGCCAGACGGCCGTGGCTTCGGGCGGTCAGGAAAAACGCCCGACCAATCTGTCAGAAACGGTGTGTCGAGGTACCCAATCGGGTTGATGAAGGCTCTTGTGGCGCATCCTGTTGGCATCTTCCGGCCGACGGTGACGAATGCCACGCCAGGCGTCGATTTCTCACTCCGTGTAACTCTGTGTGCACTCGGTGATCTCTGCGTCCATTGCTTACCTGGTTCAAACTCACCGGAAGATTGGGCGCAAAGGACATGCCCGATACCGCGCGGCACTCGGTCGCGGCTTGGTGGCGCAATCAGCAAGCAAGGGACACAGAGTTCGCCGAGTGCACACAGAGTTGCACCGAGCCGCGCTCGACGTTCCACGCCTTCGCCAAGGGCATCGTGCGCCCTGCTCGACCGATCAGGGGCGCGATAATCGGCCTCAACTTGAAGGCCACCCAACGGATAACACTGCGAGAGACCTGATTAAGGCTTGACAGGTTCCACGCCCTCCCACCCCGATCTTGCCCCTCTTCAAACGCAAAAAGCGCACACCGACAGTCGAAAATAGCCCCAAACCTCTATCACCAACCCAACCGCGGCAGCTCGCGAACCCCCACACCCTTCCCGCGCCCCGGTCCACGTGGCAACCTGCCGAGCAGGAAGAATAAGGAAACGACCATGCCTCGCATGACGGGTGGAGAAGCGATCGTCGACAGTCTGCTGCGCCACGGGATCGATACCGTGTTCGGCCTGCCCGGCGTGCAGGTGTACGGGTTGTTCGACGCTTTCTCCCGCAATGCCAACCGGCTGCGGCTGATCAATGCCCGCCATGAGCAGACCACCGCCTACATGGCGCTGGGCTATGCCTGCGCCACCGGCAAACCCGCGGCCTACGCCGTGGTTCCCGGCCCCGGCGTGCTGAACACCACCGCGGCGCTCGCCACCGCATGGGGCGTCAACGCCCCGGTGCTCTGCCTGACCGGGCAGGTGCCCAGCGCCATGATCGGCCGAGGCCGCGGCCAGTTGCACGAACTGCCCGACCAGCTCGCCACCCTGCGTACCTTGCTGAAATACGCCGACCGCATCGAGCACCCGACCGAAGCCCCCATCAAGGTCGCCCGCGCGTTCCAGGAAATGATGTCCGGCCGCCGCGGCCCCGCGTCCCTGGAAATGGCGCTCGACCAGTTCCCCGCCCAGGCCGAGGTCACCCCGCAGGACCCGCTGCCGCTGTATCCCAACCCGATCCCGGACCCGGAAAAGATCGGCATCCTGGCGAAAATGGTGCAGGACGCCCGCAACCCGATGATCTGGGTCGGCGGCGGCGCCCAGAACGCCTCGGCCGAGATCCTGGCTTTGGCCGAACGCATCGGCGCCCCGGTGGTCGCGTTCCGCGGTGGGCGAGGCGTGGTGGATGACCGCCATCCGCTGGGGCTGACCATCGCCTCGGGCTACAAATTGTGGCCCGAGACCGACCTGCTGATCGCGTTCGGCACGCGGTTGGAAGTGCCGACCATGCGCTGGGGCGCCATGCCGGCCGGCGTGAAAATCGCCCGCATCGACATCGACCCGATCGAGATGCGCCGCCTGCAGGTCGATCTCGGCATTGTCGGCGACACCGCCGATGCGGCCCGTGCGCTGACCTCGGTGGTGATCCCGCGCAACGAACCGGCGCGCGCCGCCAAGATCGCCAAGGCCAAGGCCGATGCCGCGGTGGCGATCCAGAAGGTGCAGCCGCAGATGTCCTATATCGAGGCCATCCGCGAGGTGCTGCCCGAAAATGGCATCCTTTGCGATGAGATGACCCAGGTCGGCTACGTCTCCTGGTTCGGCTTCCCGTTCCATTCGCCGCGCACCTTGGTCACATCGGGCTTCTCCGGCACCTTGGGGGCGGGGTTCCCGACGGCTTTGGGCGTGAAGGTGGGCCAGCCGGACCGGCCCGTGGTAGCGCTGACCGGCGATGGCGGGTTCCTGTTCGGTGGCTCCGATCTGGCGACCGCGGTGCAGCATGGCATCAACCTGGTCACCGTGCTGTTCAACAACTCCGCCTACGGCAACGTGCTGCGCGACCAGCGCCGCCTGTTCGATGGGCGCGAATCCGGTTCCGCCCTGCGCAATCCCGACTTCCAGACCTATGCCAAGGCGTTCGGCGTGCGGTCCTGGCAGGTGCGCGATGCCGCCGGTCTGCGCGTGGCCCTGGCCGAGGCCCTGGCGGCCAACGCCCCCTGCCTGATCGAGGTCATCACCGACATCACCAAGGAATACGCGCCGTGGGAGTTCATCGCTCCCGGCCGCGGCTGAGCCTGGGACTGCGGCCAACGGATTGACCTCTGGCTTGCCCCTCCCCAACCGTTATTGCCGGACTTGATCCGGCAACCCGCGCTGCAACGGCAGGGGGGGGGGCGGGTCGAGGCCGGCAACGACAGTGATGGGACGCCAGAGGTCAATGGTTCGGCCGTTGGTTTAAGGTGTCACGCATCCACCCGGCTCATCGCCGGCAGGCTGCCCCGAATCCCGGTCTCATCGAGCAGATCAAGATACGGCGACAATGCCAGCAGGAACGCGGTGATCTCGGTCACCAGCGCCAGGGCCGTGATGGGCAGCGGGATCGCGCTCGTCGCCCGCAGCAGCAATTGATGGTCCGGGCGCAAGCCGATCTGCCAGCCAGGGGGCGCCGCCCCCGCCAATCCTCGAACCAGCGCGAAACTGAGCTGGCGCACGGTCGTCTGCGGATTGGCCGCCGTGCTGGGTACTCGCCCGAGAAGTGCGTGCAGGATCAGTTTGCCCTGATCTCCGTCGGGGTGGATATAGGCTCGAACCCCGCGGCCCCGCCATTGTACGCTGAAGGTTGGTGGCGCCTCCGGATTGCGCGGCGTCAGCTTGCCCTCGGGGTCGACGGCGAAGGGACCAAGCTCGAATGGTGTGGCGAACGGCATGCCATGATCTCCAACTCTGAAGCGCAAGGGGGGCACCAAGGCACGGTGCCCCAACAACATCGGTTCAGCTTGCCCTTAGAAGATGAACGATCCATAAACGCGGCCTCATGTCAGTTGCCGACGATGTCCGATCAGTCCTCGCCCCGCCCCACCCAGCGGGCCGCCCTTTCATCGTGGGTGGCCTCGCCGCCATCATGCTCGGGCTGGTTCTGGGGGCTTGGCTATCCTGGATCGGCTTGGCGTTCACCCTGTTTTGCTTCTTCTTTTTCCGCGATCCGGAACGCGTGCCGCCGGGAAGGCCCGGTGCCATTGTGGCGCCGGCGGATGGACGCATCGTCGCCATCGCCGCCGCGGTCCCACCGTCCGAGCTGGGTTTGGGCGATGCCCCACGCTGGCGGGTGTCGATTTTCCTATCCGTGCTGAACGTGCATGTGAACCGGGTGCCGATTGACGGCGTCGTGACTCGCATTGCCTATCGCCACGGCGCGTTCGTCAGCGCCAGCCTCGACAAGGCCAGTGAGGACAACGAACGCAACGCGCTCGCAATTCGCCTGGCGGATGGACGGCAGATCGCCGTCGTGCAGATCGCCGGTTTGATCGCGCGGCGCATCCTTTGCTATGTGCGGGAAGGGGAGGCCGTCCATGGCGGCGACCGCTTCGGCATTATCCGTTTTGGCAGCCGGACCGATATCTATCTGCCGGAAGGGATCCGCCCGCTGGTCGCGATAGGACAGACCATGGTCGGCGGCGAAACCGTGATCGCCGAACTCCAGGCATGACGGTGCGGGGTCGCCCATGCCCGTAAACATGTCCCAGCGTTTATCGCCGATTCATCGCTTGCGGCGTTACCGCCCACGACGGCGCCCGCGCTACACTGGACCGTCGTTCAACCGCATCGTCCCCAATCTGATGACGATGATCGGCCTGTGCGTGGGCCTGACCTCCATGCGCTTTGCCCTGGAGGGCCGGTTCGGGGCAGCCGCCGTCGCCATCACGGTATCGGCTGCTATCGACGGCATTGACGGCCGCCTGGCACGCCTGCTGAAAGCCACGTCCCGATTCGGCGCCGAGTTCGATAGCCTGTCGGATTTCCTGTGCTTCGGCGTCGCACCGGCCTTCACCTTGTATCTGTGGTCGCTCCAGTCGCTGGGGGCATACGGCTACATGCCATGCCTGATGTTCGCGGTCTGCATGGCGCTGCGACTGGCCCGCTTCAACGCCTCGCTCGACAGCGCGCCGAGGCCCGCCTACGCCTATAATTTCTTCACCGGCGTTCCCGCACCCGCTGGGGCCGGCCTCGTGCTGTTTCCACTGTTCCTCGGCCTCGAAGCTCAATCTCTTGGCCTGGATTGGCTGCAAACCGCGGCGCGCCACCCCATGGTCTGCGCCATTGCCCTGGCCGGTACGGCATTGCTGTCAGTGTCCACGGTGCCGGTATGGAGCTTCAAGAACTTCAAAGTCCCATCCGCCTACGTCCTCCCCCTCCTGCTCGGAACCGGGCTGTTCGTGGCCTTGCTGGTTGCCGATCCCTGGGCGGCCCTGGCGGCTGGGGGACTGATCTATCTCGGGATGCTGCCGTTCAGCGTGCGCAGCTTCCATCGCCTCCGCCGCGAGGCAGAGGCGATGCATGAAACGGAAACGCTCCCCTCCGTCGCGCCGTGAGGCTGTCAACGACCTGGTCACGCCGAGCGGAACTGTGTGTGAGTGATGCGACCCAACAATGAGCCAGAGCGGCTTGCGGTTTCCAATCAGGACGCAACCGCTCTGGCCCGCCGGATTACCCGTTGACCTGACGCGCCAGCGCCACCCACCGGTCCAATGCGGGCAGCAGCACGTCGGTCTGTGCCGATTCCAGGCTGACCACGACCCGAGATATCCCAATGTCCCGATACTGCTTCAGCTTGTCGGCATCCGCCGGCACCCCGAACATCGTCACGGGAATGGAGGCCGGGTCGCGCCCGGCATCGCGCGCCATCTGTTGGAACTGCGGCAGGAAGGCGCTGACGTCGCCATATTGCGGCCGCGAGCCATGCGGCACCCAGCCGTCGCCATAAGCGATCGCTCGGCGGGCACCATAGGGGAAGGCGCCACCGACGATGACCGGGGGATAAGGGGTCTGGACCGGCTTCGGCCAGGCCCGCATGGGTGGAAAATCGACCAGATCGCCGTGATATTCCGCGATCTCCTGGGTCCAGATGGCCTTCATTGCCTCCACCCGTTCCCGCACCAGCTTCCAGCGTCCCTTGAAGTCGGTGGTGCCATGGTCCGCCATCTCCTCGGCGTTCCAGCCGCCGCCAATGCCGAACAGGAACCGCCCTTTGGACACCTGATCGATCGAGGCCACCAGTTTCGCGGTCTGGATCACGTCCCGCTGCACCACCAGAGCCACGCCGGTTCCCAGTTGCAGCGTCTTCGTAACCGCCGCGGCGGCGGCCAGGGACACGAACGGATCCATGCATTCGGCATATTTCCGCGGCAGTTCTCCGCCCTGCGGGAACCCTGACTGGCGCGATACCGGAATATGCGAATGCTCCGGCGCCCAGAGCGATTCGAATCCCCGTTCTTCCAGGGCACGCGCGAGGTCTGTCGCGTCCATCGCGTAGTCGGTGAAGAACATGGCTGCGCCGAATTTCATGGTCGAATCCCCATCATGATCGGTCCTCTGTAGAACATGATCGGACGCAACGGAACCTTACCGGCCGGTGAACCTTGCGCATAATCAGGCACTGAGGCGCGCGTTCCGGATCCGGCCACAATGTCTCGTATTTCGTCACGGCCTTGAGAAAGCCGCCCCACCCGCACACATTGGCGAAAGGACGGAGCCTGACCGATGATGCTGACGCGCCGACGCATGATGACCGCATCGGTTGCAACGGGCTTGCCCGCGCCCTTCATCCGTCCGGCCAGCGCGGCGACCCGACGGGTGACCTTGGCCGCACCGGGTGGATTGTTTCAGCAATATTTTGAGACCCATATCTCCAGCCTGTTCCGCCGCCTGAATCCCACGCTCGATATCATCTATGTCCCGGTCACCAGCCCGACTCAGGCCCTGGCGATGCTGCGCACCCATCGGGTGGCACCGCAACTGGACGTCGCGATGCTCGACATCCCGACCTCCCAGCTCGCGGCAGAGGAGAAACTTGTGGAGCCGCTCACGCGCCAGGCGGTGCCGGTTCTCGCCGATCTGGCGCCAACGGCGTTTGTCGAAGGGCTTGCCGCACCGATCACGATGCAGGACAGCTTGGTGCTGTTGTATGCGCCGGATCGGGTGAAGCCGCCTCCGACGGGATGGAAGACGTTATGGGACGGGGCGGCGGACCGGCGGATCGCGATTCCCTCGCCGCCCCACCCGGCCGGCATCGCGTTCGTCCTGATCGCCAACCGCTTGTTCGGCGGCGTCGATCCGCTCCGTTCGCTCGCCAGCGGCATCAATGCGATCGCCCAGATCGCGCCGCGAGTCGCCTCCTGGGACCCGAGGCCGACGGCCTATGACTCGATCATCGACGGGCAGGCGGCGTTGTCCGTTGGCTGGAATGCATGGGGTCGCATGTTCTCCCAACGCTTCCAGGGCCGGGTGACCGTGGCGATCCCCGAGGAAGGATCCGTGTTCAGCCCCCATATCTGCAATCTGGTCAAGGATGCGAGCCAGACGGAAGCCGCCACCACCCTCATCGCCTTCATGCTGGGTGTCGAGGGTCAGAAGGCCCTCGCCGAACTGATGTTCCTGGCACCGGTCAATACCAATGTCCGCCTGACGCCGGCCGGGCAAGCGGGGATCGTCGCCACACCGGCACAACTCGCCCGCATGATGCAGGTGGATTGGGGGGCGATCGCCGGTATCCGGGATTCGATCACCGATCAGTGGCGTCAGAGGATCATGCGTGTGGGGCTGGCGCGCTGAACGAGGGTCACACGTCCCAGGGATTGATCAGATCCAACCCCATATCCGCGAAATCCGTGACATTGCGCGTCACCAGGACCTTGTTGTTCACCCGGGCCGTGGCGGCTATCAAGGCATCGGCCATCGGACGAGAGCGTTGGGCCATCAGCCGCCCCCAGTTGGTCGCGACGGCATCGTCGATCGGCAGCAGGCGTGCCGCATAGCGCAGCCGCAACTCATCCAGCCAGCGATTCAACACGGCCGCGGCAGCGGGATCGGTCCGGGCCTTCATCGCGATGCCCTTCATGATCTCCCCGATGGTGATCACACTCAGGTAGATCGCGTTGGGATTGGCCGAACGGAGCCAGTTCACCGCCTGCGGCGTGCGCCTGCGCGCTTCCGAGAGCACGCAGGTGTCGATCAGATACATCAGAAATCGACGTCGCGGCCGGTATCGCGGGAACGGTCGTTGATGGTGTCCACGACATCGTCGGGCCAAGGGGGCGATGACACCGCGTCCAACAACAGGAACTCGGTGAACGGCATCTCCGGCGTCTTCAGCGCGTCATAGTCCCGGGCGGACAGAACCACCGCCGCCCGCTGGCCATGGACGGTTACGGTCTGCGGCCCATCGTCACGGGCGAGCTTGACCACTTCGCTGAAGCGGTTCTTGGCTTCCTGCAATTGCCAATCGAGCACGGCGCCCTCCTCAATCTGTCCAGACTGTCCAGATTAGGTGTGCCACCTGGCGAACGTCAATCACCCTTTTCCAGGTCGCGCGCCACCTCCGGCTGGTGCATCAGCCGATCGATCAACATGGCATATTCAATGGCGATGTCAGGCTGGAAATGCAGTTCCGGCGTGTAGCGCAGCCGCACCGCATGCGCGACCTGACCGCGCAGGTACGCCGAAGCACGCTGCATCGCCGGGATCAGTAGCCCGACATCAGACCGCCCAAGCCGCGACACGAACACCGTCGCGTGCTTCAGGTCGGGACTGATCCGTACCTCGTTCACCGTGATCTCGGCTGTTGCCAGATCGGGATCGCGGAATTCGCGCCTCGTGAACACCCCGCTCAGGACGTGGCGGATTTCCTCCGCCACGCGCAATTGCCGCTGAGACGGACCGGCATCTCGCTTCTTCAACCCGGGACCATCTCCACTTCGAAGCACTCGACCACGTCGCCTTCCTGCAGATCGTGGAAGTTGGCAAACGACAGGCCGCATTCGTAGCCGCGCGCCACTTCGCGGACATCGTCCTTGAAGCGCTTGAGCTGCGACAGTTCCCCGTTGTGGATCACCACGTTCTCTCGCAGGACGCGGACGCCGCCGCCGCGCTTCACCAGGCCTTCCGTGATCATGCAACCCGCGACCTTGCCGGTCTTGGTGATGTTGAACACCTTGCGGACCTCGGCGTAACCCAGGAACCGCTCGCGAGCCTTGGGCGCAACCTTGCCCTTGACCAGCTTTTCGATGTCGTCCGACACCTCATAGATGATCGAGAAGTAGCGTATATCCACCGATTCCCGCTGCGCCAGTTCCCGAGCCTGCGACGTCGCACGCACATTGAACGCGACGACAACGGCGCTGGAAGCCTTGGCGAGCTGGATGTCACTTTCGGTGATCTGCCCGACCCCGGCCAGCAGCACGCGGACCTTAACTTCCTCATGCGCCAGTTTCAGGACCGTGGCCTGGATCGCTTCCGCGCTGCCTTGCACGTCGGCCTTGATCAGGATCGCGACCTCTTTCTGCTCACCCGCCTGGATGCGAGCCAGCATCTGGTCGAGCGTGCCACGCGCACCAGCCGCAGCCCCCGCAACCTTATCCCGCTGCCTCCGAGACCGGAATTCCGTAATCTCCCGCGCTCGGCTTTCGCTTTCCACCACCACCAGCGGTTCCCCGGCCGACGGCGCACCGCTCAGGCCTAGGATTTCGACGGGCGTGGACGGTCCGGCTTCGCTCAGTGGCCGCCCCTTGTCGTCCAGCATGGCGCGCACCCGGCCCCATTCGGCGCCGGCCACGACGATATCGCCCTGCCGCAACGTGCCGCGCTGCACCAGCACCGTGCCCACCGGGCCACGACCGCGATCGAGGCGGCTTTCGATCACCGTCCCTTCCGCTGTGCGGTCCGGATTGACGCGCAGGTCCAGGATTTCCGCCTGCAACAGGATGGCTTCTTCCAGCTTGTCCAGCCCGGTCTTCTTCAGCGCCGAAACCTCGACGTCCTGGGTCTCGCCGCCCATTTCCTCGACCACGATTTCGTAGCTGAGCAGTTCCTGCCGCACTCGGCCCGGATTCGCATCCGGCTTGTCCATCTTGTTGATGGCGATGATCAGCGGCGCATTGGCGGCCTTGGCATGGCGGATCGCCTCAATCGTCTGCGGCATCACACCGTCATCCGAGGCAACCACCAGCACCACGATATCCGTCACCGCCGCACCGCGTGCCCGCATCGCGGTGAACGCTTCGTGGCCAGGCGTATCGACGAAGGTGATCCGCTGACCGCCGCCAAGCTGTACCTGATAGGCGCCGATATGCTGCGTGATGCCACCGGCTTCTCCAGCGGCCACATCGGTCGAACGCAGCGCATCCAACAGAGACGTCTTGCCGTGGTCGACATGGCCCATGATGGTCACGACCGGCGGACGTGGCACCAATTCCGAATCGATGTCCGCGACGCCTTCGATCCCGATTTCGACGTCGGATTCCGCGACGCGCCGCACGCGATGGCCGAATTCCTGCACCACCAGTTCGGCGGTGTCGGCATCCAGCGACTGCGTGATGGTCGCCATGACGCCGAGCTTCATCAGGGTCTTGATGACCTCCGGCGCACGGGCGGCCATACGGTTGGCCAGCTCCTGCACGGTGATCTGCTCGGGGAGAATGACGTCTCGCACGACTTTGACCTGATCGGAGCGGAGGCGTTCGAGCTCAGCCTGGCGCCGCTCGCGCTCCCGCTGACGACGGACGGAGGCCAGCGACCGAACCCGGTCGTCCTCGCCCTCGATCGCGGCCTGGACGTCGATCCGCCCAGCGCGACGGCGATCGTCGACGCCCTTTTTCGGCGCAACAACCGGCGGCTTGCGGGCCGGCACTCCACCTGGGCCGGGGCGGCGCGCCTGACGAGCGTCTTCCTCCTCATCGGCACGGGTCCCGGGGCGCAGACGCAATGTCTCGTTGACCGCACCTGGCGCGGCGGGGGCCGCGGGCGTTCCGGGCCTGGCGGCCGGAGCTCCCGGGGCGGTTGCCGGAGCCCGCGCAACGGGTGCCGGAGCGGCGGCGGTCGTAGCCGCCTGCTCGGACACCGGCTGCCCCGGAGCCTGCTGCACGCTGGGCTGTTCGACCGGACGCGGCGCGCTGGGGCGTTGGCCCGCGGCGACTTCGGCGGCTTCACGCGCGGCGGCGGCAGCGGCCTGGGCCGCAGCGGCAACGTCGGTCTTGCGCTTTTCCTCGGCTTCTACCGCCAGGCGAGCATCTTCCTCGGCCTGTCGGCGAGCATCTTCCTCGGCTGCCTTGCGGGCTTCTTCCTCACGGCGGCGCGCTTCCTCGGCGGCGGAGAGGATCGAGATCTTCTCCTGTTCCCGCCGTTCGGCTTCGCGTCGTGCCGCGTCACGCTGCTGCTCGACCAGCGCGCGCTGACGCGCTGCCAGTTCGGTCGCGGTCAGCGCTCGTCCCGCTCCTGGCGCCGGACGGCCCGTTGGTGCGGGTCCGCGCGCTTGCGGAGAGCCCGTGCCGGCTGGCGTTGGTGTCGGTGCTCCGGCCGCCGCGGACGGCGGTGCCGCAACCGGTGCGCGCTTTTTGCGCACCTCGACCTGGACGACTTTCGATCGTCCGTGACTGAAGCTCTGCCTGACGGAGCCCGCGTCGACGGTGCGCCCCAGTTCCAGACGTCCCGCGGGACGCAAGGAGAGCCGACCTTTACCGCCGTCCTGATCGTTGGTTTCGCTCATGCTTTACCCGTGGCACCCACTTCTATGTTCACGCCGGCGGTTTCCCGCCTGTCTGTCCCCATGGACACGCGCCCGAATCCTCGTAGTCCCGCCAGCCGTCCCGCCTCGTTCACCAGGGCGTTGGCCAGCTTGCCGGGCGCGATCGCGACATGGACGACATGGTCCTTCGCAAATATCCGCCCCAGTGTCTCGGCCGGCAATGGATCGATCACACTGACCGAAGCCGCCGCACCCGACAGAAACCGTGTCCGCTCTGCTTCGCTGCCGTCCGAAGCCTGGACCGCCACACCGGCTTGTCCCCCGCGAACCCACTCCCGCGCCTTCTCGAACCCGGCGATCGCCTGACCGGCCCGCCGAGCGAGGCCTAGCAATTCGGCGATCCGTCGGAGCAGCGCCGCTTCGAGCATTTCGCGAAGGTTGGGGGGCACCGACACCTGACCACGAGCAGCGCGGGCGAACGCACGCACGAGCTGACGATACGCGTCTCCTTGTGCGCCAGTGTGTTGTAACACATCCCCCGACGCGCTCAACCATATTCCCCGTCCGGGCAGCCTTGCGGCCAGGTCCGGGACCAAAGCGCGGTCGGGGCCGATCACAAAACGGATCATCCGCTCCTTGGGCAGGCGTTCGCGCGTGACGATGCAGCGCCGGAGCGGGCCGGTTTCGGGTTCGTCCGCAGTGTCCTCGGCCGAATTCGCATCGACCGAGGCGCCATCGGCAACAGACGCCTCCGCCAATGTCGGCACAGGCATCCCGAAGGGCGTCCCGGAGGAGATCAGGGCCTCAGTCGTGGCCAGCCTCCCCTTCCGCCACCGCAACGGTCGCGTCGTCGGCACCGTCGGCGGCCTGTTCCGCGTCGGGCGCTGCGTCTTCGTCGTCGAACCAATGCGCCCGGGCCATCATGATCACATCGTTTGCAACGGCTTCGTCCATCTTGTCCGCGCCGACGATCTCGATCAGTTCGTCCGAGGCCAGATCGCCCAGGTCGTCCAGGGTTTTGACACCCTTTTCGCCGAGCGCCACCAGCATTGCCGGGGTGAGTTCTTCGATTACTGCCACGTCGTCGGATACGCCAAGCTCGATCCGCTTGTCGGTCAACTCGTTGTCGCGATTGGTGAGGAAGGTTTCCGCGCGGCGGATCAGTTCCTCGGCCACGGCGTCGTCGAAGCCTTCGATGGCCGCGACTTCCTCGACAGGCGTGAACGCGAGTTCTTCGACCGAGGTAAAGCCTTCTGTCACCAGCAGCCCGGCGATCATGTCGTCGACATCCAAGGCTTCGACGAACTGGCCGGAGCGGCGGCGGAATTCCTCCTGCCGGCGTTCGCTTTCCTCGGCCTCTGTCAGGATATCGATGTCCCAGCGGGTCAACTGAGACGCCAGACGCACGTTCTGGCCACGGCGTCCGATCGCGAGCGAAAGCTGCTCATCGGGCACCACGACCTCCACCCGACCGGCTTCCTCATCCAGCACGACCTTGGTCACTTCCGCCGGCGCCAGCGCATTCACCACGAAGGTCGCGGCCTGCGCGCTCCAGGGGATGATGTCGATCTTTTCGCCTTGCAGTTCCTGCACCACGGCCTGCACGCGCGATCCGCGCATACCGACGCAGGCGCCGACCGGGTCGATCGAGGAGTCGCGGCTGATTACCGCCATCTTCGCCCGGGACCCCGGATCGCGGGACACCGCCTTGATCTCGATGATGCCGTCATAGATTTCCGGCACTTCCTGCGCAAAGAGCTTGGCGAGGAAGCCGGGATGGGTGCGAGACAGGAAAATCTGCGGCCCGCGCGGCTCTTCCCGCACGTCGTAGATATAGGCGCGCACCCGATCCCCGTTGCGGAAGCTCTCCCGCGGGATCAACTCATCCCTCCGCAACAGCGCTTCCGCTCGGCCTAGTTCCACCATCAGGTTGCCGTACTCGGTGCGCTTGACCACACCGTTGATGACCTCGCCGACGCGGTCTTTGAATTCGTCATATTGGCGCTTGCGTTCATACTCGCGCACGCGTTGAACGATCACCTGCTTGGCGGTCTGGGCAGCAATGCGTCCGAAGTCGATCGGCGGCAGCGGGTCGATCAGATGCTGGCCGATCTGGATGTCGGGCTTGAATTTGCGGGCGATATGGACGGGGATCTGGGTTTCCTCGTTCTCGACCGCCTCCACCGCTTCGGTCCATCGCGACAGCCGCACATCCCCGGTCTTGCGATCGATCGTCGCGCGGATGTCCTTCTCATGCCCGTATTTGGCGCGCCCGGCCTTCTGGATGGCCTGCTCCATCGCCTCCAGAACTTCCTCACGGTCGATCGACTTCTCCCGCGCGACGGCGTCGGCGACGAGGAGCAGTTCGGGACGTGCGATAGCGGTATCCATGGACGACCTCGATGCTTGGGTCTTGGTTCAGTTGGTCTTCGGTGGGCTCGCCGTGGTTTCGATCAAGGCATCGGTCAGAACGAGCTTGGCGCGGCGCAATTCGGCGAGTTTCAATTCAACCTCGGTTCCGTCGTCGAGGCGCATTCTTGCGATTTCGTCATTCGCGCCAAGCACAATTCCGGAGAAGCGCTTCCGGCCACCCACGGGAAATTGCGTTTCGGCGCGCGCAAGATGGCCGGCGAAACGGTTCCAGTCTTTCGCCCGGGTCAACGGACGGTCGATGCCGGCGGAACTGACCTCCAGATTCCAGGCGCCGGGAATCGGGTCTTCCACGTCGATCATGGCGCTGACCTGATGGCTGATGGTCTCACAATCCTCGACATTGATCTGCGCGCCGTCGGCCCGGTCGGCCATGATCTGCACGGTCGGGCGTTCGCGCCCCAGGATCGTGATGCGCACGAGTTCGTAGCCCATATGGAGAAGCATTGGCTCAACCAGGGCAGTCAGGCGCTGTTCCAAAGTCGTGTGGTTGGTTTCGCTTGTCACCAAAACAAAAAAGGCGGCCGATTAAGGCCACCCCCCGATAGTCAGCGGAGAATGTAGAGTGACCATGACATAGCCGCGCGACCGATCGTTTGCAAGCCTTGGCGATGGCGAACTGTCATAGACCGACATGACACGCCAGGCGGTTACGCGACGCGCACGAGCGTTTGCCCTGTCTGGCGCTTGGGCGGCCCAGCCCCGCCATCCACCGCTTTGTTGCGATCGGCACCGCAAGTTACCGGTGGCGGGCCTGCGCCATGCCAGGCGGTTCGCTGAGTCCCATGCGTTGCCTCAGGCCACAATCCCGGCGAATGCCTTGAACCACACCAAGCGTTGTCGACCCGGAAATGCCGAACCGGGACCAGGATGCGTACACTTCGGAATGCCGCAGGCTAGAGCGGTTTCACCCTAACTGGAAACGGAAAGCCGCTCTAGCCCTTTGTTTGATCGCATGATTCACACGCTGTGACGTTCCGCTCAGCGTGATCATGCTCTAAAATATCCCGCAACGTCGGGCGAGAACGCCGCGCAACAGCCTCTGGGGGGATATCGAAATCATGGCCGGCCGCGTTTTCACCTGTTTGCTCGCCGTTTTCCGGCCATTTCCTCGCCTGGGACTTCCCGCCGCGCTGCTGGCCGGCGTGGCCCTGGTGGCTCCGGCGATGGCTCAGGACAGATACCCGTCCAAGCCGATCCGTGTGATCGTGCCTTTCACCGTCGGCGGCCCCACCGACATCGTGACCCGCATCGTCGGCGCGCGCATGGCGGAGCTTCTCGGCCAGCAACTGGTGATCGACAACCGAGGTGGCGCGGGCGGCAAGCTGGGTAGCGAGATGCTCGCCAAGGCGGCTCCGGATGGCTACACGCTGGGTCTGGCCACGGTGTCGACCCACGCCATCAACCCCAGCCTTTACAAGACGATCGCCTATGATCCGCTGAAGGATTTTGCCCCCATCGGCAAGGTCGGCGACATTCCGCTTCTGTTGTCGGTGCATCGATCGGTGGATGCAACGGACGTCGCCGGTCTGGTCGCTCTGATCAAGGCCAATCCCGGCAAATTCAGCTATGGCTCGCCTGGCATGGGCAGCATGGGGCATCTATGCGCGGAAGTGCTGAAAACCCTGCATGGCGGGCTGGACATCGCCCATGTGCCGTATCGGGGCGGCGGGCAGATGATGAACGACCTCGCGGCCGGGCAGATCCCGATGGTGTTCGAGGGCACGCCCACCAGCCTGCCGCAAATTCAGGCCGGTGCCATCCGTCCCCTGGCCGCCGGGTCCCTGACCCGCGCGCGGAGCCTGCCCGATCTGAAAACGATGGAGGAGCAAGGCTACAAAGGCTTCGAATGCGCCGCCTGGTTCGGCCTGTTCGCCCCGGCGAAAACGCCCCAACCCATCATCGCCCAACTGACCGCCGCGCTGAACACCGCGCTGGCTGATCGGACGGTGGAGGCACGCTTGCGCGAACTCGGGGTCGATCCCAGTCCTGATACGAGCCCCGACAAGTTGACCGCATTCCTGAAGGCGGAACTGGCGAAATGGACGCCGATCATCCAGTCCGCCGGTGTGCAACTGGACTGAAACCGGCGACTGGACCGCCCCGCCCCTTACCGCAGCACCCCCGCCGCCCCCAAAGCGGCGGCCGCCGCCAGGACGATCAGCGGATGCAGACGGGTCGCGGTGAAAACCGCGGTGGCCGCGGCGGTCAGCAGGAATGTCGGCCAACCCGTGGTGGTGGTCGTGGTCAGCATGATCGCGCCCGCCGTGATCAGCCCGGCCGTCACCGGCACCAGACCGGCCTGCACCGAGCGTCGCCATCCCGCGCCGCGGAACCGGTCCCACAGTTTGGCGGCAAAATAGGTCAGCAACGACGACGGCAGGCAGAGCGCACCAATCGCCACGAACGCACCGGGCAGCCCGCTGACCCGCCAGCCGATCAGCACGACCACCAGCATATTCGGACCCGGCGATGCTTGGGCCAGCGCGAACAGCGACGCGAACTCCGCCGGAGTGAGCCAGGGATGCACCTCGATCACCTGTCGCTGCATCTCGGGCAGGACGGAAACCCCGCCGCCGAACGCCAGCAACGACAACTGTCCAAATATCAGAGCCAGTTCGGCCAGCGGCGATCCGGTCATGGCCGCATCCGCCCGGACCGATGCGCCAGCAGGATCGAGACCGGCGCCATCACCGCCAGGACCGCCGGCAACGGCCAGCGAAACAGTGCGATCGCGGCCAGGGTCGCCAGCCACACCAGGATGCTCGTCGGCCGAACGCGCAAGGGAGCCGATATCTTCAGCGCCATGGACAGGACCAGCGCCGAGGCCGCTGCCGCCAGACCGGCAAACGCATCGGCCACGACCGGCACCTCGGCAAACCGGTCGTAAACCGAGGCCAGGGCCAGCACGATCGCCATCGGTGCCGCCAGCAATCCAGCAATCCCCGCCACCGAGCCGATCGGGCCGTGGAACCGCGCGCCCAGGGCAACGGCCACGTTGATGACGTTCGGGCCTGGAAGAAACTGGCACAAACTCAGAAGATCGGTGAACTCGGCGCCGGTCAGCCAGCGTCGCTGGTCTACGATCATCCGGCGCGCCCAGGGCAGGACCCCGCCAAAGCCGCATATGCCGACGCTGAGGAAGCCCAGGAACAGGCCGGCAAGCGTCGGACGAATGGTGGCAGGCGCTTGGATCGCGGCAGAGCCCGGTGTGGACGGATCGGGGTCGGGCAGAGTGAGGGCGGACCGGCCTGGCTCGGCCGGATCTGGCGTGAACGGCATCGCCCCTGGATACTGGGTCCGCGCTTGGGAGACAAACCGGCGGCGGACAGGACGCGGACCGGCAAACTGGAGGCCCGGCATTCCCAAATCGCGAGATCGGACACCGGCCGGAGAAGATTCTCCCCCTCCCCTTGCGGGCTACGGGAGTCGCACAAGTGCGGAACGATTTGCCAGTCGCCATCCGAGCAATATCGGGTCAAGACGGAGCAAACCGTGATGCATAGTCTTGGGCCCCGGCGGCCGGTAACCACGGGAGGT
>CALQHT020000062.1 GCA_943330455.2 Nitrosovibrio sp. Nv4
ACCGGTCGGCACGATCCCGATTGAGCGGCCGCGGCGTGAATGCGGGGCGCCGGGGCGAGGACCCAGGTGGGGGGATATTCCTATGGCGGCAGGAGGGCGAATTTAAACCGGACAGCCGTGGGTCAAGCCCGGCAATGACGGTAAGGGGGGACGGTGCGTCGTCCGGTGGTGCGGGTGGTCGGCACTATTCCCGCAAGACCTGACGCAAGCCTAGGACTTGATGCCGAGACCGGCGAAGCGCTTGTTGAACTTGGCGACCTGGCCGCCGGTATCCATCATCCGCTGCACGCCGGTCCAGGCCGGGTGGGACTTCGGATCGATATCAAGACGCAGCGTGTCGCCGGCCTTGCCCATGCAGGAGCGGGTCTTGTACTGGGTGCCATCGGTCATGATGACAGTGATCTCGTGGTATTCGGGGTGAATCCCGGTTTTCATGGGTCGAATCCTTGTCTGGCACCGCCGATCCCGACCGGCAGAGCGAAGCGGGGCATATAGCGGTGGTTGGCTTGGGGCTCAAGCACGGAAATCGCCGCGAAGCCCGGGCCGATGAGAACGTCTAGAGCGACAAGTCGTCGATTTTGCGGGGATCGTTGCCCGCCTGTCTCTCTACGTCCAGGTGGGCGCAGGCCCAACCTCCACGACTTCCTTGCTGTCAGCACCGAAAGTCGTAGGGGGCAGGTCTCCACCCGCCATGACGCGAAGAGACCGCCAATCCAATCCCCGTATTTTTGAACGAACCGGCGCTCTACCCCGTTGTCTCCGAAACCAACGCGGGGGTCGCCGTTTCCCCATCCGCGATATCCCGCTCGGTCAGCATCCGCCACGTCCCCCCAACCAGCACCTCGCTCGGCCGGAATCGCGCCTTGTAGGCCATCTTGCGGCTCTCGGGGACCCAATAGCCCAGATACACGTAAGGCAGACCCAGGAGCTTGGCGCGCTCGATCAGCCATAAAACGGCGTATGTGCCAAGCGAGCGCTTTTCCAACCCGGGGGCGAAGAAGCTGTAGACGGCGGACAGACCGTCCGCGAGCCGATCGGTCAGGCAAGCCGCCACCATGCGATCGTCCGGATCGCGAAATTCGACGATGAACGTGTCGATCGGCGTGTCCTCGACCATCGCGCGGTAGTCGTAGAAACTCATGGTCGCCATGTCGCCTTCACCATGGCGGACCCGCTGGTAGCGCTGGAACAACTGGTATTGCTCGGTCGTGGCGCGCGCCGCGACCTCGAACCCCTCCATCCGCTCATTCGCCCGCACCAGCTTGCGCAAGGTTCGGTCGGGCTGGAAGGTTTTGACGGGGATACGGATGGGGATGCAGGCTTGGCAGGACGGGCATACCGGGGCATAGGCGATGTTGTGGCTGCGCCGGAACCCGGCCCGAGACAGCCGGTCATGCAAGGATTCCGCTTCCGGTCCGGTGATCTCGGTCACGACCTTCCGCTCCACCCGCCCGGCCACGTAGGGGCAAGGCAGCGGGGCTGTGGTGTAGAAGAACTGCGGGCGGCGTGGCGGCTTATAGGTCATGGACCCGACCGTGGATATCCGGTTGTTGGCGGCGGCATGTTCCCGTAGCCATGCGGCGGGGTCAATTGGGAGACGCGGGCGTTTTCGCTGAAGACACGGAATGCATGCGACCGCACGACGACCAGACCGCTCAGCAGGTCGTGCAGGGTCCGCCGCCGCGTGGTGAACAGGGCCACGACCAGCAGCAACCCGCTGGTCGCCAGGGTCAGGTAATACACCCCGATCGCGATCACCGCCTGCAACGGGGTGGGAGGCCCCAGATCCTGATCGCGTCGCACGATCAGATCGAACAGGCGTTGGCCCGGCGTGGCACTGTCGGGACCTATCAGGCACACCAGATGGTAGATCACCGGCACGAACGGCAGCAGGGCCATCAGCCCGAACCCCAGCCCCAGGGTGAGGAGCCCGACCGCCGCCATCGCCCACCACAGGCCGAACACCAGCAGCCCGATCAACAGGGCATCCACACACCAGGCCATGCAACGGCGGATGATCACGCCTCGCGTCATCTCATACTCGTCGGGGCTGTAGCCGGAGTCACTCATGGCACGATCCGTGTGGTGGAGCGGACGCTGTCGGGTTTGGCAGCCAGGGTGATCGTAGCACCATCGCGCCAGCGGGTGAGAAAATCTCGCGCATGGCGGCTGAGCAAATTCCCGGATTGTCCCGGCGTCACGACGAACCGACTGCGCTCCAGGTCCGCCAGATCGTAGACGCCTCGGAAGCCGGGGCCATGCACGGCGTTGAACTGGGCATCCAGGCCGGCCCTGTTGACGGTGGTATCGTCGCCCGGACTGGCGATGGAGGACGTGGCCAGGGCGCCGAGGATCGGGATGTTGCGTAGCAAGGGATGCGCGAACACCGCAGGATGCGCGGTGCCCCAGCGCCAGGCGGTTGGATCGGCGCCGAACCGTGCGGTCATGTCGGTGAGGGCCTCGGTCAAGGAACCCCGCAGCATCGCGGCACAATCGTCGCCGCACCAGTGCCTGCCAGCGTCCGACAGCACGAAGGCCACGACATCCGACCGCGGCCCACCATGTTCGGGCGGGATCCCGGCCCGTTTCAGCACCGCGCCATAGAACCGGGCCACCCAGGCGTTGAAGATCAGCGGCTGGGGCGCGTCGATTGTCATCGTGCCGTCCCAGTCCCGCAACAGGTTATGCAGGCGAGTTTCGGCCTCCCCGACGGGCGTCACGGCCAACAGGGCGGGCAGGACTTGCTGGGCGAAGCTGCTCGTCGCGTCGGCCTGTATGCTGGCGAAACTGGCGACCGAGTGTCGCGGCGTCGCGTCCAGCATCGTGCGGATCCGCCGAGCGCGCCAGTCGCCGAACCAGTCGCGCCCGAGGAAGACGGGGAAGTCGGGCGGAGCGATGCGCTCGTTGGCGTTCACCAGCCGCCCGCTGTCCGGCGCAATGATGTGCGGCAACTGGGCGCCGGCGGCCCAGCCGATCCAGTCATGCGAACCATCCCCCGGCACCGGCCTGGACCCATCGCCGGCGCGACGGATCGGGACTCGCCCGGTCACAAACAGGCCGACGGTCTGGCGGTCCGCCACCATCAGGTTCTGCACCGGCGAGGAGATCATCGCCGCCGCCTCACCCGCTTCTCGCACCGTGCGTGCGCGATTCAGCGCCATCAGTCCCGCCGCGGCCGTATCGCCGACCTGCAAATTGCCCATCGCGACGGCCAGGATCGGGCCTGGTTCCTTCCGCAGATCGCTCATCACCGGCCCGTGGCGGGTTTCGCGGACCGTCAGGACCTCGGTCGGCTGGCCGCGGACGGCGATGCGTTCCTCCCGGATGATGAACGGCCGAGGCCCGTCCGGCGTTTCATACATTCCCGGACCGGCCGGGGTTTCGATGAACACATCCTGCACGTCCGCCCCGGTGGTGGTGAAGGTCCAGGCGATGTGCCCGTTGTGCCCCATGACCAGGGCTGGCACGCCGGGCGCGGTGGCACCGGCCAGGACCCGGTCGGGAAGCTCGATCCTGGCCAGGTACCAGATGCCGGGGAAGCTGAGCACCAGATGCGGGTCGCCGGCGAGCAGCGGGGCGCCGGTTTCCGTATGGCGCCCATCCACCGCCCATTCGTTCGACGCCGATCCCGGCTGGGTGTGATCCTCTGGGAAGCGAGGCAGCACCGCGGCCAGCCTCGCCGCCGCTTCCGTCGCATCGGTGGGTAACGGGAGCGATGCCTCCGGTCGGCCCGCGTCATCCTTGGGCGGCCAGAGTTCGTCGATCATTCGCTGCGGCACTCGGCCGGCCAGGGCGAGACGCGACAATTCGGTGCGCCAGTTGGCGGACAGCCACAATCCCATGGTCTTGGCCCAGAGCAGACTGTCCACCGGCAGCCAGGGTTCCGGGCGCCCCAGGATCAGGAATTCGGGCGCGATGAACCGGCCCCGCGCCTCGATGCGGGCGTTCACGCCGGTCGCGTAGGCCTCCAGCAACGCACGGGCATCATCCGGAAGAGCTGCGAAATCGGTCGCGGCGCGATGGCGCAAGCCCATGGTGCGCATGGACCGGTCCATCGGCAGGGTGATCGCGCCGGCGATCTCCGACAGTCGCCCGGACGCCGCCCGCCGCATCAACTCCATCTGGAACATGCGATCGCGTGCGTGCAGGTAGCCGAGAACGGCAATCGCGTCGTGTTCGGTCGTCGCGCTGAAGCGAGGCACCCCGTCCTGGTCGAAGCTGATGTCGACCGGCGCTGACAGGCCGGGAATGCGGGCCTGCTGGTCGCCACGCGGCAAGGTCAGCCACAGAGCGCCGCCGACCAGCGCCACCAGGAGCAGGATGAGTATGCCGATGACGGCGAACAATCGGGTGAATCCTCGAAGCACGATGCGCATCAATGTCAGGGTGGCTGGAACCCTTGTGGCTGAAAAGCCGACGGCGGTTAATCTTTTTCGACACGGACCGCGGAAGGAGGGCCGTTGGTGGTCCCCTGCCCTTCGCGATTCCGTCGTGCCCGCCCGTCGCGTTAACCGGATTTCCATACCCTGGGACTATCAGGTCGAGCCACACGTCTCTGGCTCCGGTGTCGCCCTTGCACATCAATATTCTCACGCCTGCCTGGAATTGTGCGGCCTTGATCGGTGATACGATCCGATCGGTCCTGCGGCAGACCCATACGGACTGGTCCATGGTGGTGGTCGATGACGGCTCCACTGACGGGACAGGCGACGTCGTGCGGCGGTTCTCCGAGCCCCGGTTGCGGCTGTTCACGCAGGGAAACTCTGGCGTGTCCGCCGCGCGCAATCGGGGGATCGCGTTGCTCAACGGCGACGGCGTGCTGTTTCTGGACGCGGACGATGTGCTGGCACCGTGCGCTCTGGCAACTCTGGCGAATGGGCTGGACGATGCGCCCTGGGCCGTGGCCACCGCCGGTGCCTGGGCCAGGTTCGATCAGGCCGGGAGACATCATGCCGGCGTCTCTCCGCCCGAGGGCGATGTGTTGGAGCGACTGCTGGTCCGCAACCGCTACGTGAACGGCGGCCACCTGCTGATCCGGACCGAGGCGGTGCGCCAGGCAGGCGGCTTCCGGGAGGACCTGCGCTTCGGGGAGGACTGGGAATACTGGATCCGCCTGGCATTACAGGGCGAATTCGCCCGCGTGCGCTCCCGCACGCCCCTCCTGCTGGTGCGGGAGCGCGCGGATGGCGCCTATGCGAGTCGAGCAGCCGATCCGGCGGCGTTTCGCGTCTGTCTGGACGCCGTGTTCGCGGTGCCAAACCTGACCAAGCGCCTGGGAGCCGAACGGCTGGTCGCGTTACGCCAAAGGGCCGATGCGGATGCAGCCTGGGTGGTCGGGCGCGAGTTAATCCGCCGGGATCGACCGTCGGAGGGGCGACGCTGGTTATGGCGCTCGGTCCGGGCGGCGCCAGCGTCGAAGCGGGTTGCCCTGCTGGCGGCATCCGTCCTGCTCGCTGGTGTTCCGTCCAACTGGCGTGGGCCGTTTCGACCCTATGGGGCTCCGGCCGCGGGTCGGCGCGGGGCGTGGACGCCAGCAACGGCGGTCCTGGATCGACGTTGACGCGCGGAAAATCGCGTTTGGGTGGCGGAAAAACGACCTTCCGCACACGACGATATTTGAAATTAACCATCCGGGAACGCTTTCGCGGCACAATCCTGTCGCCCCCAAGGGAAGGCGCGCGATGTCACGGCCGGTCGACGACGTAAAGAACTGGATGAACATGTTCCGCTGGATCGTGAAACTGATCCGCGACGAATATGAGGTCGATGAGGCGATCCTGGTCCGAACCGCCGTTCTGGAGACCGATTGCGGCCTGGTGATCGAGCAGGTGGAAGCTCTGCTGCAAATCATCGCCGAGAGTTTCCAGGTCGCTTTTCCGAACGGCACCTTGGATGAAGTGTTGCGGCTTGAGGAACTCTGTATGCTCGCCAGTTGGATGAAGGGCTATTACAAGCAGCCGCCCTTCGTTTCCGAGGCGTTCGCCGAATCCTGCCGGCAGGTCAATGCCGGATGCACATAGCGGCATGATCGGCTTCCACCGACCACGCAACGGCGCGGGTGGGTGGAAATATGGGTCTTCCATCACGACCGCGGCGCCCTCGCCCTTTGCGTTCGATCGCACGCGTGAAACCCCGGTGGCGAGACCGGCAAAACGGCCATAGCATGGACATCTTCCGCAGAAGGACCGCGCCAAGGTGACCGATATTCGCCAGATCGTTGTGATCGAACGGGAAACCCGGATCGAGACCGACTTCCCCATCGTCCCCTCCGCGCGTCAGGTCGCCGCCTGCGCGGTCCTGGCCAATCCCTATGCGAACCGCCGTGCCGCGTCCGACAGCGAGTTGACGGAACTGACGCAAGTCTCGGTCGAAGTTGGCGCCGAACTCACCGCGCGAGCGTTGGCGCGGTTTCCGGCGGATCGACCGCCAATCGCCTATTCCAAGGGGGTGATTGTCGGGATCAACGGAGACCGGGAGCATGGCGCGGCGATGATCCATGCGCGTCTGGGCCTCGCCATGCGCCGGGGCCTGAGGGCGGGTCCCGCCCTGATTCCAGGCACGAAGAAGGTCGCACAGGCTGGCGCCTCGATCGATCTGGTCTTCGGGGGTGCCGAGAATGCGTGGGATTATGACGCGATGGACGCAATGGAGGTGTCGATCCCCGGCGCGCCGCGTCCCGACGAAATCGTCCTGATCGTTGCGTTTGCCACGGCGCGTCCGCACGCGCGGACCAGGGGTGCATCGCCCGATCAGGTGGCCGAGGCGATGCGCCAGATCCTTGGGGGGTAGCGGTAGCCGTGTGGTGGGAAGGGCGGGGCTTCCGCCCCGGACCCCGACCGGGGCTTTGCCCCTGGACCCCACCAAGGGCGACGGCCCTTGGAACCGGAACATTGGTGGGTTTGAGGATACGGCCCTACCCGGACCTATCACCGTCCGGGTAGGGCCGTATCCTCAAACCCACCAAACGAATCGCATTCCAAAGGCCGTGCCTTTGGCGGGTCCAGGGCAGAGCCCTGGTCGGGGTCCGGGGCGGAAGCCCCGCCCTTCCAACCACACGGTTGCGACCGTCCCCCGGACCATGCACATTCCGCCCACCGCCGCCCCGACCACACAAGGCCACGACGCATGCAGCGCCTGCCCCAGATCGTCAGCCTGATCCCGCAGAGTGGCCTGCAATTCATCGACCTCCGCTTTGCCGCCGAACGCCTGCCGCGCGCGCCGCGAGTCTTCTGGGAGCAGCCTTTGCCGCCCGGCGCCACCGCGCCACCCGGACTGGTCAATCTGCGTGAACTGACCACCGATCCAACCGGCACGTTGCTCGATCCGGTCAGCGGCCGCACCCCGCCCGACGAGGAAACCTATGCCATCGGCCGCAACCAGGCGATGGAGCCGTTTCTTGGCCGTTGGGTGCCGGTGCCGTTCTTCCGCGTCGCCGCCATGGCCGCCGCCGGGCGGGAGGTTTACGACAAAGGCCCCACCAACTGGGCCCGCATCCTGATCAGCGAACTCCCGGCGCCGGATGACGAGGGCAACAGCCATCACCTCGTCCTCGCGCTCGACACCGGCCTCAGGCCACGGGAAGAAGGCCGGCCCTACACCGCCATCTCCGCCGCCGACAGCGAGCGCGCCGGTGAATTCACCTTCGTTTCGGGACCCGAGGCCACCAACTGGTTCATGAGCGAACCCTGGATGGCACAATGGCTGGAGGAGCTTCTGCGGGAATCCCGCCAAGCCAGCGGTCGCCGCATCCGGCCGGAGGACGAAGCCCGCGGCTGCGAGCACTGGGCCCGCTATATCAGCCTGATCGCCCTGATCGCCGAGGCACGCATGATGCCGCGCATCAAGCTGGTCGACGTCGTGTCCGCCAGCAAATCCTACGAACCGATCAGCGTCGATCTGGTGCTGGACATCGGCAACGCGCGCACCTGTGGCATCCTGGTCGAGGACGACCGCGACTCCCGCCTGAACCTGAACAACAGCTACGCGCTGCGGCTGCGCGACCTCAGCCAGCCGCATCGCGTCTATGCCGAACCGTTCGACAGCCGCGTGGAGTTCGCACGCGCCAGCTTCGGCAAGGATGCCATCGCGCGCCGGTCTGGACGCGCCAACGCCTTCGCCTGGGCCAGCCCGGTGCGGGTCGGGCCAGAAGCGGTGCGGCTATCCGCGGCCTCCCGCGGCAACGAAGGCGCGACCGGCCTGTCATCGCCGAAGCGCTATCTATGGGATGAGCGCCCCACCTCCCAGGTCTGGCGCTTCAACGGCATGGCGGCGGACGGCATGACCACCGAACCGCCGGTCAGCGGCAGTTTCATGGCCTCGGTGACCGAGGATGGAGAGGTCCTGCGCGCGCCGCGCCGGCGCCGCCAGTCCGGACAGCGCCAACCGGCGGTGCGAGCGCGGTTCAGCCGGTCGTCACTGATGACCTTTCTGCTGACGGAAATCCTGTTGCAGGCGCTCTCGCAGATCAACGCCATCGATACCCGCTACGCCCGCACCTTCCCGGATGTGCCGCGCCGTCTGCGCCGCATCATGCTGACCATGCCCCCGGCCATGCCGCTGGCCGAACAACGCATCTTCAACGACCGCGCCGAAGCCGCCGTCCGCCTCGCCTGGGACATGCTCGGCTGGGGTTCGCCGGGCCCGAACACGCCGCCCGAGCCGCGGGTGATCGCCAATCTCGACGAGGCGACCGCCACCCAGCTCGTGTTTCTGTACACGGAGGCCAGTCAGCGCCTGCGCGGCGATCCGGGCAGCTTCTTCGCCCTGACCGGGCGGCACCGTCCAGGCTACGGCACCGCCCCGTCCCTGCGTGTGGCCAGCATCGATATCGGCGGCGGCACCACCGATCTGATGATCTGCACCTTCGCCTCGGAGCACGGCCAGGAGATCGAACCCCGCCAGAACTTCCGCGAAGGCTTCCGTATCGCCGGCGACGAGGTATTGCAGGAAGTCATCCAGACCGTGATCCTGCCGCAGATCGAGCAGGCCATGACCGCCGCCGGCGCGCGCGATGCGAAAGCGATCTTGCGGGAAATCCTGGGCGGCGATCGCGGCAGCCAAAGCGAGTTGGAACGGCATCTGCGCCGCCAACTGATCACCCAGGTGCTGGAACCGGTCGGCCTGGCCATTCTGCACGGCTACGAAAAAATCACCGACCGCGCCGCCAGCGAAATCCTGCGCGCCACCTTGGGCGAAATTCTGAAGGATCGCGACGTGTCCGCCCCGGTGCACTACCTGGAGCAGCAGGCCACCCGTGCCGGTGCGGGCGGTTTCCACCTGCTGGACGCCGAAATCGCCGCCTTCGCCCCCCGCCTCGACGCCGTCGTCCAGGCCGCGCTCGGCCCCGTCCTGGCCGATCTGTGCGAGGTCGTCTACGCCTTCGATTGCGACTGGCTGCTGCTGTCCGGGCGGCCGTCGCGGATGCGGGCGATCACCGACCTGGTGCTGGCGAAAATGCCGGTGCCGCCGCATCGCATCGTCGGGATGCACCGTTACGCCGCCGGTAGCTGGTATCCCTTCCGCGACGCCGCCGGTCGGGTGGACGATCCCAAGACCACCGCCGCGGTCGGCGCCATGCTGTGCGCCGTGGCCGAGGGGCGCCTGGAAGGCTTCCTGATGCGGACCAGCCGGCTGACCATGCACTCCACCGCACGGTTCCTTGGGCGGATGGAACTGTCCGGGCAAATCCGCAAGAACAACGTGCTGTTGCAGGACCCGGATCGTGCGATTGCCCCGCTAGCGCCAGGTGCGTCGCCGCCGGAGGTCAAGTTCACCATGGATTTCCGCGCGCCGGTGTTTCTGGGCTTTCGCCAGCTCGACCTGGAACGTTGGCCGGCCACGCGTCTGTATGTGCTGGAATACGCCAATCCGGACAATGTGCCGCGCCTGAACCTGCCGCTGCGGCTGACCATAAGACGCGCCGAAGTCGATCATGAACGCGCCGATGCCGAGGAAATGCGGGAGGATTTCGAGGTCGAGGAAATCGTCGACGCCGAGGGCGATCCACAGCACCGCAGCGTCGTCCGGCTGCGCTTGCAGACCGAAAAGAACGAAGCCGGCTACTGGCGCGACACCGGCGCCCTCAGTGTGCCCTAGGCGATGCGCGAGAACTTTCAACCCAACCGGGGCATGGCCGGCCAACACCGTCATGGTGGGCGCGAGCCCACCATCCACGACTTTGCTGAGGTCACCACTGCCAGTCGTGGATGGCGGGCCTGCGCCCACCATGACGCGGATGGGTCGGTGCTCGATGCCAGGCGATCTCGCCGCCGTAGGAATCCGTTCGCATGACCGACACAGCGCAAGGCACCGAACCCGCGAACGAAGCCCTCGCCGGACGCTGCGAGCAACTGGCCGAAACCGCGACCGGTGCCATCGAATGGCTGGGCATGGCCGGCGATCTGGTGCGCGATGCCGCCCCCGCCATGGCGCGCGATTTCCGCCGGGAGACCCTGCGCGCCCGCAAGCTGGCCGCCGCGGCTCGAAGGCCGATGTGCGTGTCGGTTTTCGGCCCCAGCCAGCAGGGCAAGAGCTATCTGGTGGCCTCCCTGGCGCGCAAGGGCGATGCGCTGGCGATGATCCGCTTCGGGGACGAGATTCGTGACTTCGTGGGCGATATCAATCCGGACGGTGGCAAGGAATCCACCGGCCTGGTCACCCGCTTCACCATCCGTCCGGTGCTCGGCCTGCCCGGCATGCCGGTCGCTTGCCGGATGCTCTCGGAAACCGACATCATCAAGATCATGGCGAATGCCTTCATGGAGGACTTCGACCGTGATTCCGTCACCGCCCTGGAACCCGCCCAGATCGAGGCAATCCTGACCCGCCAGCGCGCCAAGGCCGCCCGTGACCCGATCGGTCGCCTGAACGAAGACGACGTCTATGACCTGTTCGAGTATTTCGAGCGATATTTCCGCAATCATCCGAGCCATGTGGCGCTGAAGCCGGCGATCTGGCGGGAAATGGAAACCCTGGCACCTCGATTGTCGATCGCCGACCGGACCGAATTGTTCGGCCTGCTATGGAACGCCACGCCCACCATGACCCGGGTGGCCACGAAGCTGATCTCGGCCCTGGCGCTGCTCGATTTCCCGGACGAGGCGTTCTGCCCGATGGCGGCGGTCGAACCCAAACGCACCAGCATCATCGACGTCGAAACCATGTCCAGCTTGGGAGTCGATGGTGGGGAGACCGTCGCGGTGGCCACGCGGGCCGGCCGCAAAACCGACCTGGAACGGGCAGTGCTGACGGCCTTGGTGGCGGAGTTGCAACTGCAACTGGCCGACAAGCCGTTCGATTTCTTCGATCACACGGATCTGCTGGATTTCCCGGGCGCCCGGACTCGCGGCAAGGAATCCGCCCAGAACGCGGAAACCGAAGCCGCCAACAACATCTTCCTGCTGTTCCGGCGCGGCAAGGTTGCATATCTGTACCAGCGCTATCTGGCCGAACAGGAACTGACCTCCATGCTGCTGTGCCTGCGCCACAGCAACCAGGAAGTTGCCACCGTGCCCTTCATGGTTAGCGACTGGATCGCCAGCACGCATGGCGCGACGCCTGAGGACCGCAAGGACCGTGAGACCGCCCTGTTCCTGATCTTCACCATGTTCGACGTCGAATTTGCCAGCAAGGCGGGCCAGCGCGACGACCAGGTGGAACGCTGGTCGACCCGCATCGAGACGACGCTTTATTCCTATCTCGGCAAGAGCCACGAGTGGCCGCATGACTGGACTCCGGGGCATCCGTTCGCCAACATTTTCTGGCTACGCAATCCCGCCGTCCGCGACGAAGGCCTGCTGGACTACAACGGCAAGATGGAAGTCGCCTTCCGCAACCCGGAGCGGATGGCCATGCTGCGCGGCACCTTCCTGGCCAATCCGGATGTACAAAAGCATTTCGCCGATCCGGCCTTGGCCTGGGATTCCGCCATGGCGCTGAACGACGGCGGCATCGCCTACATCGCCTCTCGGCTGGGCCCCGTCTGCAATCCGGCGCTGAAGCGAGGCCAGGTCGAAGGGCAATTGCACGACCTGGCACGTCGCATGGCGGGACGGTTGGAGCCTTATCATGTCTCGGGCGATCTGGATGCCGAACTGACCAAACGACGGACCGAGGCGCGCATGGTCGGACGCCAGTTGCTCGCCTGTGCCGAGGCGCAGGCCTTCGGCTTGCTGCTGCGCGAATTGCAGGTCCGCGCCGATACATTGGCGGAGTTGTTTCGCGGCCAGTTGCTGGCGGCATCGGATGGGCCGTCCTTCGTCAACGCACCGATCGGCACGCGGGCCACCCGAGAGACCCTGCTGAACGAATTCGACGTGGGCTTCGACGATCCCGCCCCGGCCGCGGTGGAGCCACAGGCCGCCCTGGGACCCCGCGATCTTGCCGATCTGTTTGCGGAAACCGCGATCGTCGAGTGGCTGGAAGGCCTGCAGCGCTTCGCCAACCGTCCGGATGGCCCGACCCTGTTCCGGCTGGATCATGACGCCTCCGCCATCCTGATCGCGCAACTTGCGGCCGGGGCACGCCGGTTACGCCTCCGGGAGAACATGGCGGAACGGATGCGGGCTGGGGCAACCTATCACCAGGGGCTGGCGGACCGGCTGTTGAAGCCGGTGATGATCGCCGAACGCATGATCAACGATTTCGTTACCTGGATGGGCTTCGACCTGATGCCGCTGGCAGCGCGCCCGAAGGCCGGACGGGATCAGCGGATCGTGTTCACCCGCGCGCCGGCGGCGGAAGATATCCCGGCTCTGTCGGAAACGCCGCTGGCCTATGACGCGGGATTCTATGTGGATTGGGCGGTCAGCTTCGTTCGTCTGGTGGAGGACAATGTTCGCGGCACCGGCGGCGTCACGGTGGACATCGCCACCAATGCGCGCCTCGGTTCGCTGTTGCAGGGGTTGCGGTCCCTGGCGGCCTGACGCGACGGCCGGCCACGCAGGCGAATGATGCACCAGCCGCCCAAACCATCGACCGATTGCGTCCCCCCACTGCACCGTCATTGGCGGACGTGATCCGGCAACCCGCGCTTCAACGGCCCACATTTCAACGGCCCACATTTCAACGGCCCACATTTCAACGGCCCACATTTCAACGGCCGGGGGGCGGGTTGGCGGGCCAAGCTCGGCAATGACGAGGGGGCCACAGGATCCGCGCCATATTCGATGCCGAACAGACTGAAATAATGTGGGGCATTTCAACGTGAGGCGCATCGAACGGGCCTATGCTACACTGGACGACGTCAGTTTGAAGGACGATCGAGCGTGGCAAGCGTAACCGCCGAACCCGATTCCAGCCGCTCCATCGGCTATGCCCGGATCGTCATAGACGGGCTGAACCAGATGCCCGAGGACCCTGGGTTCCGCATTTGGCGAGAGGGATATCCCACCCCAAACCTGGGCCCGCGCGGCTGGCAGGTGCGGGAAGAACGGCTGAAGCCAATGCAGATGGTCATCGAGGGCACACAGGTCGTGCTGGTCGTCAGCCCTGCCGTCACGCGTTTCCTCGATGTCGAACCCTATGTCTTCGCGCTGCCCGCGGCGGGGGTAGAGGCACCTTTGTTCTGGCCCGACACGATCGACGTCTTCGAGGGCGATCTGCCGCCGGCGACGGAACAACCGCCCGAGGAGCCGGTCACCCGTCTCTCGTTGCCAGGCGCCAATCGCGGTTTGGATGAGCCCGCGCCGGTGCCCTCCACCGTTTCGCCCCCCTCTACAGCCACCGAGACACCGGCGGTCACACCACCTATCGCAACGACGCCACCACCTCGTCCGGAGCCCAAGGATGGCGCCAGGTTGCCGTTGATCCTGGCCGGGGTTGCAGGGGTGATGCTTCTGGTTCTGCTCGGGGGCGGAGCGTGGTGGTTCTGGCTTCGGCCGACGGACCCACCGCCTCCCGCGCCGATCGCCCAGATACCGCCGAATCCGCCTGCCGTTCCTCCACCAGTCACGCCGCCGGTCCAGCCGCCGGTCGCGCCGCCGGCTCCCGCACCGGACCCGGGACCGATCCTGTCGACCCCGCCGGCGCCGGGACCGGCGGCGCCAACCTGGCCTGATGGTACCGATGCCCTGACATTGCGCGATTTGGTGGAACGCGCGCCCAATCCGGCGGGGATCCATGCCGCCGCCTTGCGCAGGCAGGCTGAAGGCAGGCACGACGATGCGTTCGTGCTGTTCGAGGAAGCCGCCGATCGCGGTCACGCCGCGGCGTTGACCGCGATCGGGCGGATGTACGACCCGAACGGATTCGTCCCTGGCAGACCGTTCACCAGCCCGGATCCTCGTTCAGCCGCCCGGTTCTATCGCGACGCGGCTCGGGCCAACGACCCGGGTGTCGCGGCGCCTCGGGCGGCTTTGCGTGAAACCCTGGACGCCCAGGCCCAGCGCGGCAACGGCTCCGCGGCCTCCGCCTTGCAGGAGTTCTGGCCATGATCCGTCCGATGGTCACTTGGTTCGCAGGCCGCGTGCCAGGATTTCGCCTATCCGACGGAGCGGTTTCCCCGGGTTTCGGGCTCGATCAAGCCAAGGCAGGTCCCGCCATCACAGCCGCTTCGGGCCTGCGGCTCGGGCACGGATCGACCTGGCGCGTTCATCGTGGCGCTGAACCGCGGTCGGCGGCCATGTATCTCACGTCGTTGGCGCTGGCCTTCCTCGTTACACTGGTACCGCTGATTGCCGATGCACAGCCGAGCGGCCTGCCATCGACAGGCGGGCAGACAGGCGGGCAGCCGCAAGCCGCGCCACCGCAGACCGCCTCACCGCCGGCCGCCGCGCCGTCGCAGGCCGCCCCGCAACCCGCTGCTTTGGCACCATCGGTTCCTCCCGCTGGAACACCGTCCGCCATCGTCCCGTCAGGGCAACGCCGCCCGCTGCCGATGGACGGGCAACCGGCTCTGTTCCAACGCGTGATCGTCAAGCCCGGCGCGGCCTTGTCCGAACGACCAGAAGCGGGCGCTCCGTCCCACGCAACCCCCGGCTTTGGCGTGTTCTACGTCTATCGCCGCCAAGGGAGCACAATCCAGGGCAGCGCGGCCGATGGCTGGATCGAGTTGGGAGCCGGGCTCGACGGCGTCATCGCGGGCTGGGTCCCGGCAGCGCGCACGATCGACTGGCGCCAGACCATGGTGCTGGCATTCAACAACCCGGCCGGCCGTGACCGCGCCCTGTTCTTCCGCGATTCCGATGCGCCGAAGAAACTCTGGCTGGACACGATCGGCGGCGCCGCCGAAGCCGGACGCCTGCGCGCAGCCGCCGTAGCCGGTCAGGACGGCCCGGTGATCGCAATGGAGCCGGAAACCTTCGTCGACATCACCCGCCAGTTCTACCTGCTGCCCATCCTGTCCGCGGGCAAGATCGAGAACGAGCGTGCCAACGAGGCGCGCCTGCTGGAAGTCGTCTCCGCCCCCGCCCAGGCGCAACGACCGCCCCAGCCGGACCTGGAAGCCTTGCGCAACTATCGCGGCGCCGTCGTCTTCGTGGTCGACACCACCGTCAGCATGGCCCCCTATATCGAGCGCACGCGGGAGATGCTGCGCCGCGTCGTCGCGCGCATTCGCGACACGGCGGTCAGGGACAATTTCCGCTTCGGCATGGTCGCCTATCGCGACCACATGGGCGGCAATCCCGCGCTGGAATATGTCACCCGCATGGTCTCGGCCCCGGAATTCTCCCAGGCGCCCGACGCGATCCTGAGCCAACTGGACAAGGCCGAGGAGGCCAAAGCCAGCAACCGCGACTTCGACGAAGATGCGGTGGCCGGCATCAAGATGGCACTGGACGACGTGGCCTGGCAGCAGTTCGGCGGGCGCTTCATCATCCACATCACCGATGCCGGCACGCGGGACGCCAACGATCCGCTCAGTCAGACGCATCTGGGGGTGTCGGAAATCCGAGCCCTGGCGCGGTCGGAAGCCAAGCAGGTCGCGATCTACACCATCCATCTGAAGACGCCGGAGGGGCGCAACAACCATGCCCGGGCCGAACGGCAATATCGGGAGATGACACGGTTCAGCGGGACGGACCCGCTCTATTACCCGATCGCGGAGGGCAACCTGGCGCAGTTCGGCGCGACCATCGATGCCCTGACCGACGCGCTGCTGATGCAGGTCGCCACGGCCGTCGGGCATCCGATCGGTGGCATGCGCCCGCCGCAAACGCCGGTGGAACGCCAGGCCGCAACGCAGGCGGACGTCGTGGGCACCGCGATGCGGCTGTCCTACCTGGGACGCAGCCGCCAGCAGGAGGCGCCCGATGTGGTGCGCAGCTTCGTGCTCGACCAGGAGCTGAACCCCGCGGACCCTCGGCCGGAACGCAAGCCGCTGGATGTGCGGGTGTTGCTGACGAAGAACCAATTGTCGGACCTTGCCAACACGATCCGTGGCATCGTCCAGGCCCAGGCCGCCAGCCGGCTGTCTCCGGATGGGTTTTTCGAACGGGTCCGTGGCGCCACCGCCGCCACCATGCGCGATCCGCGCCGGATGGCCGAGTTCCAGCGTCTGGGCGGGGCGTTCGGCGACTATCTGCAAGGCCTGCCCTATCAGAGCGCCATCATGGAACTGACCCAACAGGACTGGATGGATATGGGCGCCGGCGCGCGTCAGGTCACGATCAACGGCCTGGACGCCAAGCTGCGGCTCTATGAGGAGTTCAACCGCCAACCCTCGCTGTGGGTCAGCTTCGACGGCGGCCGCAATCCAGGGGAAGCGATGTATCCGGTGCCGTTGGACCAACTGCCCTGACCGGGATGCCAACCGCGATGCCAACCGCGATGCCAACCGGGGCGACACGACCGCTCGCCATAAGCCTGCGTTCGGTCATCTGCGGCCACGGGGCACCTGATGGCGGCCCGGACGGCGGCAATCGGTTCGAACTGGAGGTGGACGCGTTCGACGTACGTCGAGGGGATGCCCTGGCTCTCGTCGGCCCGTCCGGGTCCGGCAAATCCACAATGTTGGACCTGTTGGCGCTGACTTTGCGCCCATCCCGGTTCGATCGTTTTGTCCTCGGCACGCGCACCGGCGAGAAGATCGATATCGGCGCCTTGTGGCGCAATCGCGATGAAGATCGGCTGACGGCAACACGCGCCGAACATGTTGGCTATGTGCTGCAACAGGGCGGGTTGCTGCCGTTCCTGTCGGTCCGACAGAACATGGGACTGGGTCAGGCCGTGCTGGGACGCCCCGATCCCGCCCGCATCGAGGCGCTGGCGGAGCGGCTGGAGATCGCGGCGTTGCTGGATCGGGCTCCGGCCACCTTGTCCGTTGGCCAGCGCCAGCGGGTCGCGATCGGACGCGCGCTGGCCCACCGACCGGAGATCGTGCTGGCCGACGAACCGACCGCCAGCGTCCACCCGGCCCTCGCCGACACGGTCCTGGCTTTGTTGATCGAGCAGGCGCGCCGCGATGACACCGCGCTGATCCTGGCCACGCACGATCCCGACCGCGCCCAACGCCATGGGTTCGAGATCGTGCGGATGGTGATCGAGCCTGGGCAAGGCAGCGGACGGTCGCTTGTCTGCCATGCAGCGGAAGCAGCGGTGATGCCGATGTAACGTCGCCATTCAGGGCGTCGTCACGAAGCCGCGCTGGCGAAATCAGGCTGTCCGTCGGCCCTTGACCGGAAAACCAACCGTCCAGAAACTGGTCGTATGCGGCTCAGCCCTCTGCCATCACGACCGCCTCTTTTCCATCTTCGCCAACGACCAGCGCCAGATCCTCATCGAACAGCCGGGCGGCATTGCGGCACAAGGCGACCCATTCGTAATACGCAATGCTCCACGGTACTCCGCTGATATTCGCGTGGTACCCGATCGCAAGACCGTCGGTCACACGCCGCACCGTCCCGCTGGCGTAATCCTCGCCCGCGGGTTGCACGAATAGCAGCCGAGCGGGCCCATGTCGGCGCATTGCGGAGTAAAGGCGACGGATGCGTCTTGGGTCTTCCCGTTGCCTCGTCTGACGGACGAAGATCTTCTCCCCCTCCCCCAGATCGTCCCGCATCTTGCGGGTGAGAAATTGCAGGCGCCGGCACTGCTGATCGTGGAACCGCTTGGGATCGGCCTGTTGTTCTCGGATGAAGGTATGGGTCGAGAAACTGTAGCGTGAATCCCGAATCAAATACTCTGCTCCGTTCCAGTGCACGACCGTGTGTTCCGGCGCGCCCATGCCCTTCATGTCAGCTTCCAGAAAAGCCGCCAGCACCGTGGATTGGGTGGATGCCCAACGGAACAGGCCGAGCGGTTCGGCCTTGTAGCGTCGCTGCACGAGTCCGAACTCACAGTTCTGGCCGAGGCTTTCGAAGCGCATCAGCAGGTCGCGCCAGTCTTCGAGATGGGTCGTTTCCTCCTCGGTGAGGGGCGTGTTGGGCGGCTGTTGAGGGCCCTGAGCGTGACTGACAATTGCGGGATCGAGGGGTTCGAGCGGTGGCTGCCCAGCCGCCTTGCGGGCCCGTGCCACGCGGCTGCGGAGTGCCTGATTGCCCGGCTCTCGCTCCAGAAGTGCCTGCCAGCGTAGGCTGGAGACCGGCCAGTTCTTCATGTTGTCGGACAGTTGCGCGTGGGTTCTCGCCAGGCGCTGGTTGTAAGGCAGACGCGGCAAGACTTCGGTTATCAGCGCATCCGCTTCATTGTACCGTTTCTGGGCAGTCAGACAGGATACCACCTGAAAATGGTCATCCGGGCTGTCCGGCACCAACGTACAAACCGCACCCCAGCGGCTGGCCGCCTCCGCCCAGTTCTCCATGGCCATGGCGACCCGCGCCCATTGGCGCAGCAGCAGAGCATCGTGCGGATGTCGGTCGACCGCCTGCGCGAGCAGAGCATCGGCCTCCGCCCCGCGGGCCATGGCCTGAAGCGCAACCGCGAGGCCGATGATCGCTGCCACGGAGTCCGGAAACACCGCCAGCATATCCCGCCAGCGTTGTTCGGCCAGAATCCAATCACGTCGGTCTGCCGCGGCATCGGCGAGGACCTGTAGCGGGTCCGGCCACTCGGGCTGACGCAGAATGGCCTGGACGAGCATGGGTTCCGCTTCGAGGCCCTGGCCGAAGTCGATCAGCAGGCGCGCCAGTTCGATAATGGCCGCTTGATGTCGCTCGTCTTGCGCCAGCACCGCCCGCCACCGTCGCTCGGCCTCCTCCCAGTCACTCCGCTTGGCGGCCAATTCCGCTTGGGCGGCATCGATACGGACATCGTCGATCCCGCGGGCCTCTGCCTCCTGGAGCAGCGCGTACGCGTCCTCCACACGAGCGAGGCGGCGGAGACACAGAGCGGCCCTCACATAGGCAGCGCTATCGGTCGGCGCTTCCGCTCGGCGTCGGGCCCAATGCTGCACGGCCTCATCCCAGGCGCCTGCCTGCATGGCGGCGTTTGCCGAACTCGCGGCGTCCGACGAATCCGCAAACCCGATCAACCCGACATCATCGCCGCTCATCGCCGATCAGCCTGCCGACGGCGACTTGGCGCGGATCAAGCCCAGCAGATCGCCGACGCTGCGCAAATTGTCGAGTTCGCGCGTCGACATCTTGATCGAGAAACGTTCCTCGACCGCCATGATGATTTCGATATGCTTGAAACTGTCCCAGCCTTCGACATCGGCGGCGGTCAGTTCCGGCTTCAGTTCCAGATCGTCCCGCAAAAATGTTTCACGGAAGATTTCCGTCAGGTCCGCAAGAATTTGATCGTCGCTCATACTGTCAGACCCGCTCTATCGTGGTGAAAGTCGAAAATGGCACAAAACGCCGCAGATCCAGCGCCGCTCGGCTGCCGCCGTCCGGGGTTTCCTCGATCGTGGCAAACCCAAGCTTTTCATAGTGTTTGCGGACCATGCCGTTCTTCTTGGTGGGAATGTAATCACCCAGCATCCGCTCGGCGCCCAACCGCTGCGCCTCCGCGGCCAATATATTGAGCGTCGATTCCTCGACCTGACGGCCGAGCACACGGCAACTCATGAGCCAGGTGTCGACGAGGAAGTCGACGGTGTCGCGCAGCTTCCGTCCGATGACGATGGCGATGATGCCGTTGTCGCCGAACCGATCCAGCAGGCGCAGTTGCAGCCCGACCGCATTGGGGTCGTCCATCACCGCTTGCACATCGACCTCGGTATAGCGGCGGGTGGTCAGGTTGAACTGGTTGGTCTTGTTGATCAGTTGCACGGTGCGGGCCAACCCGATCCGGTCGAACGGGCGCCAGGTCAGCCGCATATCCAGGCCACGCAGGTAGCTCTCGATGTCGGTGGCGGTTTCCTTCAGCGCTTCACGTGCCAGGTTGCCCTGATATTGGACGCCACGCTCTCGGTCTTCGTCGGTGATGCCCAGTGCCTCAAAATATCCGGCATCGGCAAGCATGCCCGCGACCAGGGCCGGATCGTCCGGCACCTCCGGCACCGCCACCATCGGCAGTTCCTGGCGCACCAGGTTACGCTCGAACGGGTTGTCGTCCAGGAACACCAGGCTATCGAGGCCGATGTTCAACTGCTGGGCGATGCGGCGGATATTGGTTGCTTTGTCGTCCCAGTTGGCCATGAAGCAGGCGATGTCGCCACGCTTCAGCAGCATTTCCGGGTGTTTCTCGAACGCCTCCAGCGCATTCGCCTCATCGTTCTTGGAACAGACCGCCAGGATGACGCCGCGCCGCCCCTGCTCGCGCGCATAATCCTGGACGGCGAGAAACCCCTCCCCGCTGGCGCTGCCCTGGCCGAGGACGATCCCTTCCAGCCCATCGTCGCCGATCACCCCGCCCCAGATCGTGTTGTCGAGGTCGAGCACCAGCGCCTTGAAGCTGCGCCCCTGCTTGGCGGCCAGCAGGCGCGCCACGAGTTCGCCATAGAAAGGGGCGGCCGCGGGGGTCACGTCCTGCTTGCTGCGATGCCACAGCGCCGGGTCGTGCCACGCGGCGAGCCCGTCCAGAGCCGCCCGCGCATCGAGACCGACAATCTCCGCTCCCTCGGCATCGGCCAGGTCCCGCAACATGGCGTTGAGCCGCGGCACGAACGCGGCGCGCGAGCCGGGGAGGCGATGTTCGTTGCCGCCGATCATCGCCGGATGCACGGGAAGCACCGCCTGTTGCAGGATGACGCAGCCGAAGGTCGCGCGGGCGATCCGCCAGCATTCTTCGACGCGGCGACGGATCTCGGTCAGTGCGGCATCGGCGTCGGCGGCCGAAGCTCCGACCGTGAGGCCGGCACATAAATGGTGCGCGTCGAAGGCGAAGAGGATGGCGGATGGTTTGAACGCATGCAGCCCGGATTCGGGGTCCGCGAGTTCCTGCAGATACTGGCCGTATTCACCTTCGTAGCTATCGATCCAGATGGAGCGCCGGAGCCCCGCCACGCGAATGGCGGGCAGCAGATGCGCCATGGTCGCCGACCCGAGAATCGCCAGCCTGACGGAGGCGGTGCCAAGCCCGGCCGGCATCGTCGGCCATTGCGCGCGCACCACCTGATCCAGCGCATTAGTGCGGATGAAATCGATCCGTGTATTGGCCAGGGCAATGGCGTCGTCGATGTTTGGCGGCTGGGAGGACCGGAGCGTGCCCAGGCGGCCTCGCCAATCCTCGACCGGCGGCAACCAGGCCAGTGGTGTTGCGTGCCCCACGCTGCTGTAATCCCTTGCTGGACGAGCGATGACGGTGGAAACACCCACCGTGATACCGTCAGGGAAATAGAACGGACCGCGCCGGGCAGGCAAGAAAAACGCGGGACGCGATGGTACTGGCCCACCCTCCCTTGGTCAGCGCCGCCAGCGGCCGTACGAACCGGATCGCCCCGTCACCCCATGGCGACCGTCTCGATGGGGGAGTCGCCCAGCCGCCGCAACCTTGGTAGCTTCGCGCCAGACAACAGACACGGGGAAACCAAACCGATGAGCGAGATCCCAATGGGCAAGATCAGCGTGATCGCAACCGGACTGCGCTTTCCGGAAGGCCCGATCGCCATGAAGGACGGATCCATCGTCCTCGGCGAGATCGAGCGCCAGACCGTCACCCGCGTCAAAATGGACGGCAGCACCGAGGTTATCGCCCATACCGGTGGCGGCCCCAACGGCCTGGCCATCGGCCCGGATGGTGCCTTTTATGTCTGCAACAATGGTGGCTTCCAGTGGCGGACGGAGATGAACCTGCTGCGCCCGGCCGGCCCGTCCAGCGACTATACCGGCGGC
The DNA here is from genome assembly GCA_943330455.2 of Nitrosovibrio sp. Nv4. GTDB lineage: Bacteria > Pseudomonadota > Alphaproteobacteria > Acetobacterales > Acetobacteraceae > Rhodopila. The sequence goes on from CALQHT020000062.1 coordinate 22,155, forward strand.
TGCATCCAGCGGGTGGACCCGAAGACCGGCGCCGTCACCGTGTTGTATGACCATTGCGGCCCGCACAAGCTGCTCGGTCCCAACGACATCGTGTTCGATGGGCTGGGCGGGTTCTATTTCACCGACCTCGGCAAGGCGCGGGCGCGGGACCGCGACTGGGGTGGCGTCTATTACGCGCTGGCTGACGGCTCGAAGATCGTGGAGGTCGCGCATCCGATCCTGACCCCGAACGGTATCGGCCTCTCGCCCGACGGCAAGACCTTGTATGTCGCGGAAACCGAGACCTGCCGGCTTTGGGCCTGGGATGTCGTCGAGCCCGGCGTGGTGGCCAAGGCCCCCTTCCCGTCCCCACATGGCGGGCGGCTGATGGTTGGCCTCGGTGGGTTCCAGCGCTTCGACAGCCTGGCTGTCGATGGGTTCGGCAATATCTGCGTGGCGACCCTGGTCAATGGCTCCGTGAGTGTCATATCGCCGAAGGGCGGTCTGGTGCGGCAGGTGTCGATGCCGGATATGTTCTGCACCAATATCTGCTTCGGTGGCCCCGATCTGCGCACCGCCTACATGACGTTGTCGGGCACCGGGCAGTTGGTCTCGATGCCCTGGCCGGAACCGGGGCTGCGGCTGGCGCACGAAGCCTGATACTCACCAACGGGAGACGCGGGATGTTCACGGACAAGGTCTATATCGTCACCGGCGCGGCGGGGAATGTCGGCTCCGCGGTGGCGCATCTGCTGGCCTCCCGCGGTGCCCGGGTCGCGGCGGTGGATACGGTGGCCGATCGGTTGGCGGCGACGGTGGCCGGCCTGCCCGGGGCCGGCCGGCATCTGGCGTTGTCCGAGTTCAACCTGATGGACCCGGCTGCCTCCCAGGCTCTGGTCACGAAAGTGGTGGCGGAGATGGGTGGACTGGCCGGTGTCGCCACCACAGTGGGCGGCTTCGCCATGGCGAAGATCGAGGACGCGGGGCTGGACCAATGGGACCTGATGTTCAACCTGAACGTCAAAACCACCTGGAACATCTACCGCGCCGCCGTCCCCGCCTTGCGGTCGGCGGGCGGCGGGTCGCTGGTTGGCATCGGCAGTGCCGCCGGGTTGCGTGGCAGCGGGCAGATGGCGGCCTATTCCGCCACCAAGAGCGCGGTCATGCGCCTGACCGAGAGCCTAGCCGATGAGTTGTGGAAGGAGCGCATCCGCGTCAACGCGGTCTTGCCCACCACGATCGACACGCCGCAGAACCGGGCGTCAATGCCGGACGCGGACGGCTCGGGCTGGGTGAAACCGTCGGAAGTGGCGGAGACCATGGCGTTCCTGCTGTCCGACGCGGCGAGCGCGATATCGGGGCAACTTCTGCAAGTGGGGCGCTGATCGTGTGGCGGCGGAGATGCGCGACGATCTTGCGACGCGTGGCGCGAGCTGCCGCGGTGTTGGGGATTGCGACCCTGGCGCCTTTGCTGTCGGCAAACCAGGCCGCCCAGGCGCAGGATCGCCTCAATTTCGGCCTGGACTGGAAGGCGGAGGCTGAATACGGCGGCTACTATCAGGCGCTCGCAACCGGGCTTTACGCCAAGCGCAACCTCGCAGTCACGATCCATGAGGGCGGTCCCCAGATCAACCACATGCAGTTGCTGATGGCCGGGCGTCTGGACCTGAACCTGGGGGGCGGACGCGCCATCGAGTTCGCGGCCGAGGGACTGCCGTTCGTGGCGGTGGCGGCGATCTTTCAGAAGGACCTGGCCGTCCTGATCGCGCATCCCGGACAGGGCAACGACGATTTTGCCTCCCTGAAGGGCAAGCCGATCATGATCAGCGCCGATACCCGCAACGGCTGGTGGCGCTTCCTGGCGGCGAAATACGGCTACGGCGACAGCCAGATCCGCCCCTACACCTTCAATCTGGCCCCCTTTCTGGCCGACCGGAACGCCGTGCAGCAGGGCTATATCAGCTCCGAGCCGCATCTGATCCGCCATCAAACCGGGATCGATCCGGTGGTGCTGCAGCTGTCCGAGTCCGGCTACCAGGGCTATGCCAACATCATCACCACCAGCCTGAAACTGGTGAACGAGAAGCCGGACGTGGTGCAGCGCTTCATCGATGCCTCGATCGAAGGCTGGTATTCTTATCTTTACGGCGACCCGACTCCGGCCAACAAACTGATCCTGCAAACGAATCCGGAGATGCCGGCCGATCTGGTGGATTTCGGCCGCAAGACCATGATCGAGCGCGGCACCGTCGATTCCGGCGACACACTGACTCTGGGGATCGGCGCCATGACCGATGCGCGCTGGCGGGAATTCTACCAGTCCATGGTTGCGGTCGGCGTCTACAAGGCGGGGATCGACCCGACCAAGGCCTATACCACGCGCTTCGTGAACAAGCGCGTCGGTATCGAGGGCAAACGGTAGCCGCTGCCTGTCCCGACACCGATGACCCTGCCCCCCGCCCCGCCCTGGAAAGGCCTGCAAACCGACCGGATGCCGGTGTTCATCTCCTACGACCAGGCCGAACGGATGCTGGCGGCGTTGCTGGACCGAGCCAGCGCCTGGCGGCCGGACGCGGTGGTCGGGATCGCGCGCGGCGGTTTGGTGCCGGCGACGATGATCTCCTGCATGATGGCCCTGCCTCTCGCGATGATCGGGTGGGAGCGCCGTAAGCGAGAGATCGGCTGGATCGGCTCGCCCCCGGTCGCGCGCCGCGTCCTGCTGGTCGACGATTGCTGCGCCACCGGAGAAACCATGGCGGCGATCCGGTCGGCGCTGGCGGACCAGAATTTCGACTGCGCGACGATGACCATCGTGCACGACCCCGATACGACCCGCTTCGTCCCGGATTTCTCCCACCCCATGCGGGACCTGTTCCGTTTCCCCTGGGAACGTGGCGAGGCGACCCCCCAGGCGCGTCTGATGCGCGCCACCGGCGCACCCGCCGACCGCGCCACCGAAGCACCCTATTTCGGCCTGGACCTGGACGGCGTCTTCCTGCCCGATGTGCCGCGATCGGACTACATCCAGGACCTGGAAGACGCGCTGCGCCGGCGCCATGCGCTGGAACCGCTGCCGGTGTTGCCCTCGTTCTCTCCAGATCGAGCGGTGGTGATCACCGGGCGGCCGGAAATCGACCGGGCACCGACCGAGGCGTGGCTGGCCCGCTGGGGTCATGCCGGTTTGCGCGTGATCTGCCGCCCTTCCGGCATATCCGACGATATCGCTGCGGTGGCCCGCTACAAGGCTGAGACAGCAACACGCTGGGGTTGCACGCATTTCGTGGAAAGCGAGGCGGAACAAGCCATCCGCATCGCCGCCCTGGCGCCGCATCTGGTGGTCAGTTGGTGGTCCGCCGCCGATCTGCGGGGCTGGATGATCGGGTCCGCCGGTCAACCGGCTCCAGGACTTGAGGCCGAACGCTAGAACCTACGCGCGGCGACTTCGCCTCTTTGAATTCGGTCCCGGCGGCGATTTACGCCGTCCCTCACCGTCATTGCCGGAGTTGATCCGGCAACCCGCGCTTCAACGGTGGGGGCGGGTTACCGGGGGTATGAACCGGGCACATACCTGACAAAACAGACCGGGCACATGGTTGACAGTCCACGATCTACGGCAGGGAGGACCTGCCGATGGTTTGGAAAGTCACAGGTGTCATGGACGAGCGTATGCGATTTGTCATTGCGGC
>CALQHT020000063.1 GCA_943330455.2 Nitrosovibrio sp. Nv4
AGGTGCAACCGGTCGGCACGATCCCGATTGAGCGGCCGCGGCGTGAATGCGGGGCGCCGGGGCGAGGACCCAGGTGGGGGGATATTCCTATGGCGGCAGGAGGGCGAATTTAAACCGGACAGCCGTGGGCTTGACCCGGCAACCCACCCCCCGCCGTTGAAGCGCGGGTTGCCGGATCAAGTCCGGCAATGACGGTGAGGCAACGACGAGGAAGCCATGACGAGGCGGAGCCGATCGTCAATGGTAATGGCCGCCGGCATAAGCTCGACCCGAGCGGCGGGCGCGCCGTTCGCCCGACGTCCGATCGCCCCGTATCCAGTCGTGGTCAGACTTCTTCGATCTGCTCCACGCCGGGCAGCAGCTTCAGGGCCTGCGCCAGTCGGGGCGTCACCGAATAGCGGCCGGGTAACGCGATCTCGACGCTTTGCGCGGTATCCAGGCGTGGCACCAGGATCACCCGGCCCTTGCCCCCACTTTCCCGGCCCAGAAGATCGCGGATATGCGGCACGGACGCGGTCTCGCGCAGCCAGATCCGGATTGCCGCTCCGGTGGCCGCGGCGGCCTCATCCAGGGTGGTCACGTCGGAGGCGGTGATCCGCAGCGCCTCCCCATCCATTTTCAGCTCCGCCGTCACCACCACATTCGACCCGGCGACCAGGATTTCGCGCGACGCGGTCAGAACTTCGCTGAAACAGGTTACCTCAACCGAGCCCGAAGCGTCGGAAATTCGCACCCAGGCCATGCGGCTGCCTGTGCGAGTGACCCGTTCTTTGCTGTTGACGACGGTGCCGGCGATCTTGGCGCGGGAGAGCCCGCCCTGGGCGCGCGCCTCGATCTGGCTGGTGGGAATGGTGCCCATGCGACGCAGCGCCTGCGTATAGGCGTCCAGCGGATGAGCAGTCAGATGGAAGCCCACGGCTTCGGACTCGAAAGCCAGGCGTTCCAGTTGCGGCCAGTCGGCGATGGCGGGCAGGCGCAGCGGTTCCGGCTTGCTGGCGGTGCCGCCAAACAAGCCGATCTGGCCGCTTTCCTTCTCCTCGGCCACCGCCTGCGCGCGCCGTAAAATGGTTTCGGAGGCCGCGAACAATCGCGCCCGGTTGGCTTCCAGGCGGTCGAAGGCGCCGGCGCGGACCAGGTTTTCGATCTGCATGCGGTTGATCTGGCGCGGATCGATCCGGGCGGCAAAATCGGGGAGATCGGCGAACGGCGTATCGCCGCGCACCGCTTCCAGCGACTGCATGGAGGCGAACCCGACCTTCTTGACCGCCGCCAGGGCGTAACGAATGGCCAGCTTGCCGTCCTCCATGCGCTCCACCGAGAAATCGGCACAGGAACGATTGATGTCGGGCGGCAGGATGCGGGTGCCGGCGCGTTCGGCTTCCTGCTTCAGGGCCGCCAGCCGGTCGGTGTTGTTGACGGCCAGGCTCATGCAGGCGGCGATGAAGACTTCCTTGTGGTTGGCCTTCAGCCAGGCGGTCTGGTAGGCGACCAGGGCATAAGCGGCGGCGTGCGATTTGTTGAAGCCATAATCGGCAAATTTCGCCATCAGGTCGAAGACTTCGGTGGCCTTCGCGGGATCGATGCCGCGCTCGATGGCGCCCTTGGTGAAGATGTCGCGCTGGGCTTCCATTTCGGACGCGATCTTCTTTCCCATCGCACGCCGCAACAGATCGGCGCCGCCCAGGCTGTATCCCGCCATCGTCTGGGCGATCTGCATGACCTGTTCCTGATAGACCATGATCCCGTAGGTCTCTGACAGGATGTCGTGGATGACCGGGTGTGGCGATTCCCATTTTTCGCCGTGCTTGCGCCGGCAGTAATCGGGGATGTTGGCCATCGGGCCGGGGCGATACAGCGCCACGGCAGCGATCAGATCCTCGAACCGGTCGGGGCGCATCTGGCGCAACGTGTCGCGCATCCCCTGGCCTTCCATCTGGAACACCCCGCCGGCGTCGCCCTTGGCCAGCATGTCGTAGGTCTTCTTGTCGTCCAGCGGTAGCCGGTCCAGATCGACCGTAACCCCCAACCCCTTCAGGAAATTCTCCGCCCGCCGCAGGATCGTCAAGGTGGTCAGGCCGAGAAAGTCGAATTTGACCAATCCCGCCTGCTCGACATGCTTCATTGAGTATTGGGTGACCAGGAAGTCCGATTTCGGATCGCGATACAGAGGCACCAGTTCGACCAGCGGCCGGTCGCCGATCACCACGCCGGCGGCATGGGTGGACGCGTGTCGATACAGGCCCTCGATCTGCAAGGCGATTTCCAGCAGGCGGGCGATGCCCTCGTCTTCGTCGCGCAAGGCTTGCAGGCGGGGCTCGCCGTCCACAGCCTGCTGCAACGTCACGGGTTTGGCGGGATTGTTCGGGATGAGTTCGGCAACCTTGTTGACCTGGCCGTAAGGCAACCCGAGAACCCGCCCGACATCGCGGACAGCAGCGCGGGCCTGGAGTTTTCCGAACGTAATGATCTGGGCGACCCGGTCGCCGCCATATTCCTTGCGGACATAGTCGATGACCCGGTCGCGGCCTTCCTGGCAGAAGTCGATGTCGAAGTCGGGCATCGACACGCGTTCCGGGTTCAGGAACCGTTCGAACAGCAGGTTGAACTGCAACGGATCCAGATCGGTGATGGTCAGCGCCCAGGCGGCGACCGATCCGGCGCCCGACCCACGGCCAGGGCCCACCGGAATCCCTTGCGCCTTCGACCACTGGATGAAATCCGCCACGATCAGGAAGTAGCCGGAGAAGCCCATCTTGGCGATGACGTCGAGTTCGTAGTTCAGGCGTTCGCGATAGCGGGCGCGGGTGGCCTCGTCGGCGCCCATGATGTCCATACGCCGGTCCAGACCCTCATGGGCCATGGCGCGGACGGTTTCTTCTTCGGTGGCGCCTTCGCGGACCTTCGGGCACACTGGCAGCAACGGCTTGCGGGTTTCCGCCATGATCGCGCAACGTTGCGCGATGGCGATGGTGTTGTCGCAGGCATCCGGCAGGTCGGCGAACAGAGCGCGCATGGCGGCCGCCGGCTTGAACCAGTGTTCGGCGGTGACGCGGCGGCGATTGGCTTCCGACAGCAGGCGGCCCTCGGCGATGCACAGCAAAGCGTCGTGCGCCTGATGCATTTCCGGTTTCGCGAAGTAACAATCATTGGTGGCGATCAGCGGGATCGACAGCGCATCGGCCAGTGCGATCATGCCGGGCTCGATCGCGCGTTCGACTTCCAGGCCGTGGCGGTGCAATTCCATCGCCGTTCGGCCGGGAAACGCTTCCTCGAACATTGCCAGCAGACGTTGCGCGTCCGGCTTCTGGCCTTCCGACAGCAGGCGCCCGATCGGCCCGGTGGTGCCGCCGGTCAGCAGCAGCAACCCGTCCGCATGAGCGGCGATCCGTTCGAACGGGAGTTGTGGCTTCAGGCTGGGATCGGTGTCCAGGAAGCCCAGGGTCGAGAGGCGTTGCAGGTTGGCAAGCCCCGCCGCGTTTTGCGCCAGCAGGACAATCGGGTCGGGCGGCAGGCGCGGATTGTCGGTGCGGGTGAGTGCGATCTGGCAGCCGATGATCGGCTGGATGCCCTTGCCCATGCAGTACTGAGAAAACTCCAGCGCGCCGAACAGGTTGCCGGTATCGGTGATGGCCGCCGCCGGCATCATCGCGTCCTTGGCCAGGGCGGCGATCTTGTCGGGTCTGATGGCGCCTTCGCTGAGCGAGTAGGCGGAATGGGTGCGCAAATGGACGAAATCGGCGTGGGGCATGACCGAGTGTAGGGCCTGCGCCCGATTCGGGGAAATGCGGTGCGATCACGACCCGGGGAAATCTGGCGTGGTTCGGCGGACTTCGGACCCGCTGCGGAAACGGAGCAGGTGGCGCTTTCCAGGCCGCGTTGCCGCGAAAACGCTTGCGTCCGGGGCCAGATTTGGCCGCGTCCGGCGGCTACGCGGCCTTGCGTCGGCGGCGCAGCGCCCCCAACCCGGCCATTCCGGCCGCCAGAACCGCCAAGGTGCCGGGTTCGGGGGCGAACTGGAAGTTCTCGACGATCACCCCGTCGATCCCGATATCCTGGGCCTGAAACATCTCCAGCCGAAATATCGAGGCGGCCGAGACGCTCAGGGTCTGGAAGTTGTTGTTCCCCAATCCGATGCCGAATTGCGTCGTGGTGCTGACCAGGTTGCCACCGGTCGGGGCATCGTAGGCGTTCAGGGTGAAGCCGTTCTCGCCCAGGTCGATCACGACGATGGAGGCAATGTTCACCGCGGTCGAAAACGTGGCGATCACCGGGGTGCCGCTGCCATATTTATAGGCGTTGACATTGGTCGACCCGAGCCCAAGCGCGCCGCTGAAGCCCGCCAGTCCCAGATTGGACTGCCACGTGGCGCCGCTGAAGGTAACGCCGAACGGGGAGTAGAAGGCGCCGATGGTGTTGGTGGCGACGCCGTCGTCGAAATTGATCGTGGTGGCCTGAACCGGGCAGGCGAGTGCCATGAACCCCAGAACGGCGAAACCGGCAACGCGCATGACTTGCTTTCCCTCAACAGACCCAGGTCGGGATGGGCGGAGTTTCCCCGATAACGGGCCGTGGTAAACTGTTGTAATGTTTTGTCTTGTGGCGTCGTTAACATGCGGGGGCGTTTCGGCCCCTGCGCGCACGCTCTAGCACGATGCCGGCGCGGGTGCATCAATATCGTTCGGGGATCCACATGACTCTTCCGCCGGGCTTGGGGATTTGTTGGGGTAAGGGGTCGCCTGAACGGGCCATGGTAGCGCACCGACCATCCGCTCGCTCAAGCGATGCGGGTCGCGGTCGCGGATCTGCTTGAATAGACATGCGTCGGTCTGGCCGCGCGCTTGGCCGTCAGGCCTACCGGCTTGGGCAGCCCAGCGTGTAATTCCACTTCGTGGTCGGCTGGCTGGGATCGCCGGTGACTTCCACGGTCACCACCTGGTCGTCGGCCGTACTGCCCGGCGGTGGGTTCCAATTGAACGTGATGACGCCTCGGCCGGGCACGAATCCTGGGGTTTCGGCCAGCAGGCGGCCTTTGTGGTAGACCCTGATCCGATCCGGCGCCTGGTAGTTTTGCATATTCAGGCTGACCTGCCCCGGTCGCGGCCCGAGATAGTGCCGGGTTTCCGTGATCCCGCGTCCTCCACTGTTGGTTTCCTGGTTGCACGGCATCGTGTTCGGCGGCGGCGCCTGGGCGCGCTCGGGCGGCCGGGGCTCCGGTCGCGGGGGCGGCGGCGGTGGCGGTGGCGGTGGTGGTGCAGGCGGCGGCGGCGGCGGAGGTGGTGGGGGAGCGGGAGGCGACGGGGCAGGGGGCTCCGGCGGCGGCGCCACCGGAGGCGGGATCACCTGGGGGATCGGTGGGGGAACCGGCGCGGGCGGCTCCGGCCGGGGGGGCGGCGGTTGCACGACGGGCGGACGAGGCGGCGGCGGCGCTTCCGGCAACGGGCACATGGCCCGCCGACGACCCAGATCCTCCTGCACGGCGGCGAGGCGGCGGCGCAGTTGCTGCTCGCGCTCCTGCTCCCGCAGCAATTGGCGCAGGGCGTCGAGATCGCCGGGGGATATCTGGCAGGATGGGGCCTCGGGCGCCAGGCGGGCGACGATCCAGGGCGAGGCCGCGATCGCCGCCCCGGCCAGCACGGCCAGGGCCAGGGCGCCCACCGCCAACGCCGTCCATGGCAAGCCCGCCGGAACCACCGCGGGACGACCATCGTCCAACACACGGATCAGCCCCAGTCCGCCGGGCGCGGCATTGGGAGTCATGCCCCAGCCGGCCAAGACCGGGCGGCCTTCATGAGCGAACACCATCTCGAAGCTGGGGATTTCGATTGCCGCCGCGACCAGCGCCGGCAAATGCCCCGACCCTGTCGGGTCCCGGCGCTCGGCGACCTCCGCGGCGCGACGCAGTTCGCTGGTGAGGCGGCCGATTTCCGAGCGCAGCATGGCGCGCCCGGTTGCATCCAGTTCGTCGAACCGCGCGACATCTCCGTTGGGCGCCGAGAACACGACGCTGTCGCCGTCCGGGCCCGCTGCCGCGAACAGGCCGGCGCTGGCCGGTTCGGTCGCGCGCGCCAGCAGGTCGGCAAGCACCGCTCGCGCGCCCGCGTGATCCAGACCGCCGGGCAGCAGCACCTGATGCGTGTTGAGAGGAACCGCGATCAGCCGCTGCATGGCATCGCAACCAGGTTGGCCCAAAGGGATTTGGTCAGGGATGGGGCGGGCATGAACGGTTGTCCCCTACCGCGCCGGAACGGTGAACGTGCCGACCGTCACCAGCACGCCGGGCGGCGCATTGCCGGTAAAGGTCCGGTCCGGCACGCCCGCCTGACGGACCGTCACCCGAAATGGCGAGGCCGGCGAGGCGGGGCTGCGATGCATGTAGTTGCGCACCTGAACCTCATAGGTGCCGCGCGCCGGCTCCTGCTCGAAGACGATGTTCTCGACCGGGGTGGCCGACAACGGTGGGATCGCGTTCTGGTCGACGTCCAGCACGCCACCGCAGGCACGTCTGGTGTCGAAGGTGATGCGCTGCCCCGACGGGCACAGCACGAACAGGTCCAGGTCGTTCGCATCGTCCCAGGCCAGCACGATCTGGATTTTCCCACCGGCGGCGCCTTGGTCCCGCGCCCGATTGATATCGGCGTTCTGCGTCGGTGGGTTGGCAGGTGGGGCTATCTCGGCCGCGCGCGGCGGCGCCGGAGGCGGTGGAGGTGGCGGCGGACAATGGGTGCGCCGGTCGCCCATATCAAGCAGAACCCGCGCGATCTGGGACCGCAAGATGTTCTCGCGCGCTTCCTCCCGCCGCAATTCGTCGAGCGCGGTGATGGTCTGTGGGTCGATGACGCAGACCGGCGGGTTGGCGATGAACCACCGGAACGGGTCCAGCAGGAACAACAGCAACAGCAGCGGCAACAGCAGGAACAACGCAATGAACGCGGCCATGGCTCCCCAGGGCCGCTCCCGCGTCACAACCGGCGGCCCCAGGATCCGCATCGACTGGGCGCGAGCGGCCGGGGTGGCGCGTCCGGTCATTTGCCCGATCAGCAACTCGGGTGCGGGCGGTGCGCCTATCGGGGCATGCGCCCAGACGATCAGCACCGGATGTCCGTCCAGCACGCGCAGGCAATCGGTCGTCGGGGTGATCAGGGCGAGCGCAAGCAATTCCCCCAGGAACCGCTCATCTTCTCGCCGGCTTTGCCGCAGGGTGGCGATATCGCCCTGGATGTCGTTGAAAATCCGGGTGAATTCATCCCGCGCGCTCTGTTGCTGGTCGGGCGGCAGCGAGTCCAGGGGGCGCGCCTCGCCCTGGCCCTCCGCATACCAGTCGGTGACACCTCTTGCCGCGTCCGGATTGGGTTCCGCGAACAGGGCCGCGTGGGTTGGGCCGAAGCGGCGGCGCAGATAGCCCGTGATCTGCTCCCACGCCTGCACGGCGAGCTGCCCACCGGTGCCCAACGCCTGATGGTCGGCGTTGCGCGTGGTGGCAATCAGGCTTGCATCCATGCTGCCTGTCCCGCCGTTCCGCCGGGCCTAGAGCGCGTTCCCGGCCGGAGAACCGGCCGGAGGCGTGGTCGAAGGAGCGGAACCCGGCGCCGCGGCCGGCGGGCCCGCGGGTGCGGCGGGGCCGAGCGTGGCGGGGGAGGGTACGGGTGGTGTCGCGCCAGGAGGGGCGGCGGCTGGAGGTGCAGCGGCCGGGGGTGCGGCGGCTGGAGGCGCGGCAGCTGGAGGCGCGGCGGCTGGGGGTGCGGCGGCTGGAGGTGCACCGGCCGGCGGCGTCGTTGGCATCGCACTCGGCGGTGCCCCTGGCCCAGAACCTGGCGTCCCCCCAGCACCGGGCGGCAGAGCCGGCAGGGTCGGCAGCGCCGGTTGGCAGGCACCCTCTCTTTCCTGCACCTGCACGTTCTGCTGAGTCAGCCACGGCAGCATGCTGTCCGCCTTCTGCGCATACTTCACCCGGTCCGCGACACTCGTCGCGCGGCTGACGAACGTGTTGATGCCCACCACGCGCCCGCAGGTATCGACCAGTGGCCCGCCGCTGTTGCCGGGCGAGATGTCGGCCGAATGCGGCATCACCACCAGGCCCGAGTCCAGCCGCTGGATGGTGCTGATATTGCCGCGGGTCAGGACCAGCTCGGGCGGTTGTCCCAGGCGGCCTTCCTGCAATTCCCGCATCCCGCCCTCGACCCGCACCACGGATGCCGGATACCCGGCCGCGACGACATCGGTCAGCTTCTCGGCCGATCTGGTCAGCGCCAAAGGTTGCGCGCCGGGAACCGGCTGGTTCAATCGCAGGATGGCGAAATCCAGTTGCCCCGGCTCGACATCGGCCCCGCCGGCCGGTCGGCTCGTGGTCACCAACTGGGCCGGCAAGGCGCGGCCCAGGGAGGTCGACATCACATAAATCTGCGCGGGATCGGCGTGCTCCACGACATGCGCATTGGTGACGATGGTATCGCCGGAGACAAAAAATCCGCTGCCATGCCCGATCCCCCGCGGACCGGCGCCGACGACCATGACCGTGGCATGTTCCAGCAGTTGCGCCAGGGACCCGTTGAAGGGCGGCACCGTCTGTCCCTGCTGTTGCGGCACGCTCGGAGGCACCGCTTCCGGGCGGACCGGCTGACGCTCCGGCGACGGCTGGATCCCCAGTGGTCCATCCGGCGTGCACACATTCGGTTGCGCCGCCGCTCGGCGGGCACGCTCCAGCTCACGTTCCAGGGTCTCATTGGTCTCCCGCTGCTGGCGAATGGCGTTGCGGGTGGCCGCTTCGTCGGCGATGGGCGCGGTGACCTGCCGCCCCGCCATATCGCGCACGAAATGTGCCCATGCAGCCCAGAAGCCCAGGCAAAGGAACAGCAGCGCGACCGCGATCAGCAGCGGCACCAGCCAGAATGCGCGCCCCGAACCGCCCGTCGCACCGGCGGTGGGCGGTCCCGGCGGGCGGATCGGTGGGACAGGCGGGACCGGCGGCGGCGAAACCGGACTCGGGGGGGCGATTGGTGGCGCGATCGGGCGCACCCCAGAGATGGCATTGGGAGCGGCGGTGAAGAAACCATCGTCGGCGGCGGCCAGGCGGGCGGAATAGGGGCCTAGAGTCCGCCGGATCTGCGCCGCCTGAGCGGCCTCATCACCGCCGATGTCCGGGGGAGCAAGACCCCATCCGGTCAGCACGACGCTGTCGTCCAGGGCCACGATCGAGTCAGTATCCGCCAGGACCAGCGCGCGTTTCAGCAGCGGGCCGGCTTCGGGATCGTCCAGCAGGGGCGTGATCGCGTCCAGATGGCGCTTCAGGCGTCCTTCGGCTTCCGTGCGTCGAGACGCCGACAGGGACGCCATCGGCCGCGGATCGCCGTTGCCCTCGCCATACCAACTGATGGCACCGGCGCCGCCGACGGGCTCCGCGAACAGGGCTTCCGCCCCGCCGCCACCCCGGCTGCGCAACAGCTCCGCCAGACGGTCGTACATCGCGTGTACCGGCCGGCCCTGCAGCTGTAAGGGGTGGACCGTCGCCAGGTCCGTCTTCAGGAGAAATCGCGGCGCTGCCATGGGGCCTCTAGGGAGAGTGAGCGACCTTAGTGGACGCGAACGTGACGTGCCAAGTGCTATCCCGGTGACGACTCATTACGGACGATTGTTTCAGCGGCGGGGTGCGGAGGCAGCCAGGGCAAGCGTCGGTGCGCGACTGCCTGGCGTTTCAGGATGCACCAGGCCCCAACAAGGCCAGACGACGGGCGATTTCGGCTTCCGAGACGTCTTCGGTATGGGTCGAAACGTGCCAGACATGGCCGAACGGGTCGACCAGGGTCCTCATGCGATCGCCGTAAAATTTGTCCTCGACGGGCGTCCGGATGGTACCGCCGGCGGCCATCGCGCGCGCCATCACCGCGTCCACATCGGCGATATACAGATACAGGTTGACCGGCGAGCCGCCGAACGATGCCGGCGCGCGGGCCATATGCTCCAGAGCTTCATCCGCAAGCATGATGCGGCTGGTGCCGATGTCGATCTCGGCGTGGCCGATCTTGCCCGCGGGAGAGGCTAGACGCATGTGCTCCCGCGCCCCGAACACCTGCGTGTACCAGTCGATCGCGGCGGACGCGCCATCAATGATCAGATACGGGGTTACGCTGTGATAACCTGGTGGGATCGGGGGAACGGCCATGTTTGCCTCCTTCGGCTGCCGGCTACTTTGGCGTCGATTGGACTGTCATGCAAGAACAATAGAGGAACATGCGGGAATTTTTCATGCGCGACACAGCCGCTGCCCAGGCACCAAGGCGAGCGAGCCAGATTGACATGCAGGCCCCGCCCACCATTCTGCGATCACTCCGCGCACAAATGTGCGACCATTCCGCGCACAAATGTGCGATCACTCCGCGCACAAATGTGCGACCATTCCGCGCACAAATGTGCGACCATTCCGCGCACAACTGTGCGACCATTCCGCGCACAACTGTGCGACGCGTCTGGTTACCGAACCACCCAGGGAGATCCCGTCCATGCTGCCGCATCACGGTCGCTACCGATATTCGTCCATCACGTCCCGCCCGGATTATTCCTGGCCGGACGGCAAGCGCCTCGCTGTCTATGTCGCCCTTAACATAGAAGCCTTTGCGTTCGGTGAGGGCAAAGGGTCCGCCATCGCACCGCCCGACCAATCGCTGTCTGCCTCGGTCTATTCCTGGCGCGACTACGGCAACCGGGTCGGCATCTGGCGCCTCTTCGACATGTTCGACGAGCTTGGCATCCCGGCCGAGGCGCAGATGAACACCGCCATCTACCAGGAGGCGCCCGACATCGCCAACCGCCTGCGCCAGCGCGGCGATGAGATCCTGGGTCACGGCGAGACCAACTCAGACGAGCAGGGGGAGCTCTCGGAAGCCGATGAACGGGCAATGATCGAGCGGGCGACGGCGGCCATCACACGCCACGAAGGCGCCAAGCCGACCGGCTGGATGAGCCCGTGGCTGTCCAATTCACCCGTGTCGATGGACCTGCTGCAGGAAGCCGGATACCGCTACGTCATGGACTGGACGATGGACGACCAGCCGGTGTGGCTGAAAACCCGCAAGGGCAAGATCCTGTCGATGCCTTATCCGGTGGAAGTGAACGACAACCGCGCGCTGGTCTGGTTCCGTTACTCATCGGAGGATTTCGCGGACATGATCGTCGACCAGTTCGACGAAATGCTGGAACAATCGGAGGGCCAGCCGCTGGTCTGCCCGATTTCGCTGCATCCGTTCTCGATCGGTCGCCCCTACCGGATGCGCCAGTTCCGGCGCGCGATGGAGCATATCCTGAAGCACCGCGACCGGATCTGGTTGACCCGCCCGCGCGATATCTGCGCCCATATCGAGAGCCTGCCCCCCGGAATCGTTCCTGGCAGTGAGGATTGACCGGCCCATACACCTGATCGCGCCGGACGGAGCGCGGTTCGCGTCGTTGGATCAGGGGCGGGCTTATCGGGCGCCTCGGTCCGACGACGCGGACGCTGGTTCGCCGTTTTCACCGGAGCCGCCGGACCAGTATTGCCGGTGGTCCGGGATGGCGGCGGCCTGCTCATCGATCTCGTGCGGGGCCGAACAAACGCCGGAGTTCCGGTGGTTTGGGGGCGGTTGGCGATGGGCTGCCATAATGGCGGCAATCGCGGATGCGCCGACCGAACGGTAGATCAGCATGATCGCGTCCACGCGCCATCGCGCATGATCGGCTTCGGGCAGCCGAACGAGAGCGGGGTGGCGGTAAGGGTTCTGGGCGGTTGGCAGAGATTTTCTGTGTCGATGGGGGGGGCAGGGGCGCATGCGACTCTCTCTTGCGGATGTCGCCGTCATAACGATAATGAGAACCATTCGCAAATAAATTCGCCCGTCAGGCCGGGGGCTGTGCTGGCGCTCGCCGAGCCCGCGCAAGACCAACAGCCACGGCACCGACATGTGGGCGGCCGCTGTTGTTATGAGCGCGGCGAAGCGATCCAGGGTGTTGGCGTCGTCGATCTGGTTGGCCGCTGTCCCGCGACAAACAAGATGATGATGCTCGGCAATCAGGATGGGAAATCGGTAGAGCATGGCCTTGTCATGCCGATGCGAGTCGCGGCCAGAAATACGTCACCGTGTTTATGAAACGGAGTAATAGGTCGTCAGGCTCGATCCCTGAACCATTGATGGAGGCTCGCATGAACATCACGATCCTCGACGACTATCACGACACGGTGCGCCATTTGCCGTGCTTCGCCCAACTGACAGGCCACGCCGTCACCATCTGGAACGACAATGTTCAGGACACCGACGCTCTGGCCGAACGGCTGCGCGATACCGAGGTCCTGGTCCTGATCCGCGAGCGCACCCAGATCCGCGCACCCTTGCTCGACCGGCTGCCGAAGCTGCGCCTGATCAGTCAGCGCAGTGTGTTCCCCCATATCGATATCGAGGCCTGCACGCGGCTGGGGATTGTCGTGTCGTCCGACCGGCATGCCGACACCCCATCCTATGCCACCGCGGAGATGACCTGGGCGCTGGTGCTGGCCTCGGTGCGGCAGATCCCGGCACAGGTGGCGTCCTTGCGGGAAGGCAACTGGCAGATGGGTGTTGGCACTTCGCTGCGGCACAAGACGCTGGGGATTTACGGTTATGGCCGAATCGGCAGCGTTGTCGCGTCCTATGGCCGGGCGTTCGGCATGAAGGTTCTGGCGTGGGCTCGCCCGGAGTCCCTGGTCCGGGCGCGGGATGACGGGCACGAGGTAGCGCCGGACAAGGCCAGCTTCATGGCGGGTTGCGACGTGATTGCCCTGCATATGCGCCTGGTGCCGGCGACACGGGGCATCGTCTCGGCGGGCGACCTGGCGCTGATGAAGCCCTCTGCGCTGCTGGTGAATACCAGCCGAGCGGGGCTGATCGAGGCGGGGGCGCTGGAGGCGGCGTTGCGGGCGGGGCGTCCGGGGATGGCTGCGGTGGATGTGTATGAAAGTGAGCCGGTGCGCGATCCGGCACATCCATTGCTGACGATGCCGAATGTCGTGGCAACCCCGCATATCGGCTACGTGACGGTGGACGAATACGAAATCCAGTTCACCGACATTTTTGCTCAGATCGTCGCGTATTCCGCCGGCACGCCAACCAATGTGGTCAATCCCGATGTCATGACGCACCGGCGTGGTATGTGATCGGGCTGTCGGGTTGGGTTGGTGATGTAAAGGTTACCGCCGGCCGGAGAATATTCTCCCCCTCCCCTTGCGGGAGGGGGCGGTGGGAGGGGTAATGCCGCACGGAAATAGTGTATTACCCCTCCCCCCAACCCCCTCCCGCAAGGGGCGTGGGAGAATTTTCTCCGACAGCGGCCCTTGCTAAGATGTAGGACTGCCGCCCCGGTCCCCCTATCCGTTGGTCGCGACCAGCCGTACCCGATCGCCGACCGAGACGATCCCCTGAGTCTCGACCGACCCATAGGCGCCGATCTCGTTGTCGAAATCCTGCGCGACGGTGCGCAGCATGGATGGGTCTCGTTCCGCCGTATCGGGGTCGATCGTCACCATCGCACAGCGCGCGATACCCAACCCGAGGCTCAGCCGCGGGCCATCCGCCGCGTCTCCGAATTGCAATTTGCGGCCGAGCCAGTCGCTCTCGCGGCCGATTCCGGGGTTGGCGCGGATGATGAGGTTGATCCGGAAGCGTTGCAGCCCGACCGTGGTGCCGCGGCGCTCGGTCAGGGCATCGCGGGTCACGGTCGAGACCACCGAAACCGGCATCTGGTCGTAACAGCCGCGGCCGACCTGGATCAGGCTGACGGGCTCGCCGGCCTCGCGGGAGAGGCGGTCGCGTAATGCCGGGTCGTCGATGGTATATTCGGTGCCGTCAGGGGCGGTGATCCGAACGGCGGCATTGCGCGGGTCTTCCGGGTCCTCGTAGCGGGCTTTGTACAAGACCAGTTCGGACATCGCGCGCCCGGTCAGCCAGGGAAAGCGGGAGCGGTTGTCGGCGCGCACGAAGGCGTATTGGCGATCGCCGTGCAACCCGATCCAGCGGATATCGGCGGATTGCAGGGGTTCGGCGCGCATGGATTTGACAGGATAGCGGGCAATGGACTCGACCACGCCGATCTCGGTTGCCGTCATTGCTGATTCTCCCCTGGTTGGCCGCTCCGAGCCGAGCGTGCGGATGCCATGGCAGTAGCAGCAGGCACGCGGCCATCGCCAGCCCCCCTTGCATTAGTCCGGCGATTGCCTGGGTGGTGGTCCGGTCCGATCGACCGAACGTGGCCATCGGCGGGTAGCATACCAACCGACCGAACCAGTGACCCATGCGGTGACAGGGGCCGCCGTCATCACCGTCGTCATTGTTGGCGCAGCGCCGCGATCCAGGGCAACGAACAGGGTCGATGATGTCAGGACCCTGGATTGCTTCCCTGCGCTCGCAATGAAACGGCCAAGCATAGGTTGGTGGGTGGAGCGGTTGGCATCAAACCGCAACGGCGCTGCGTCCCAGATCGAACGGGAACGCCGCTTCCCTGGCGGCCTGGGCTTCACGCTCCCCACGCGCGAAAACGGCGGCGGCGAAGGTGAACAGAACGCAGGATGGGGTGGAGATCAGCACATTGTCCGTCACCGCATGGGCGGCGAAGGCGAGAAAGACCAGGCGCATGATCACGCGGTCGGATTGCCTCAGGGGGATGGTGCGGCGCCAGGCCCATAGGGCGAACAGCCCGACCAGGACCGCTCGCCCGACATAGCCGCCCTCCACCTGGATGCGCAGATATTCGTTGTGAGCCGCCCAGGTGCGCAGCATCTGTGCGATCTCGCTGTCGGGTTGGACGATGACATTGCCGGCGCCGACACCCCAGCCGAACCAGGGCGCGCCCGCGGCTGCCTGCTCGAAGATCGGCCACAGATAGTCTCGCCCGCTGAGATGCGTCGGGTTTTCGCTGAGCACGTTGAACACGCGGATGAAGGCGAATTCGCTGGCGAGGGCGAGCAGGATGGGCAGGATTGCGCCGACCGCCAGGACCATCAGCAACCGGACGCGGCCTGGCAGTGCGGAGGAGCGCACGAACATCAGGCTCAACAGGATCACGCCGGCGCCGTAGGCGAGCGGGGCGCGGGCGCCCGTCAGCAGCAGGATCACGAGGTTTGCCGCCAGCGTGGCCAGATCGGCGGGGCGGGCGGAGCGATAGACCTCGATCAGGCCCGCATAGATGCCTGCCAGACAGACGCCGGCCAGGAAGGCAGGGTGCCCCAGGCCGCTCAATCGCGCTCCGCCGCTATCGACGAACAGAGGCCGTACGCCGGCGAGATGGGCCACGATCCCGGCGGCGACCGCGACGATCGGGGCCCAACGGACGGCACTCAGGATGGCGTTCGCCCAGGCGAGGGACGGGCGGGCGAAGCAGAACGCATACGGCGCGATGGAGCCGAGCAGGGAGCGGAGGGAGTCGGCTTGGGCGAGGGCGGGGTGAAGGCCTCCGACCAGGCCGGAGACTGTCATCAGGCCGAAGCCCCAGGCGGGATTGAACGGATCCAGGCGCGGGCCCCATCGCACCGCGCAAATGGCGGCCAGAGCGATCTGGCTCGCTTTCAGTGCGGCGATGGTCGGTTGGAAGGCGGACAGGCCGACCAGATCGGACAGCGCCATTTCGATCGATGTGGCGGTGACGAGCAGCCAGATCACGCAGACCGTCGTCGTGTGGCGGAATGCCAGGAACACCACGCCGGCGGCAACCGTGCCGGTCAGCAGCAGCCAGAACACCATGGGCGCGAGCGCCGCCGAACCGAAGGCACCGACGATCGCGAGGCCGGCGCAAAAACAGGGCAAGAGGTTGGCGGGCAGGGACCGGCGCATCGCGGCCGTTATCGCGCGGATGTATGAAGAATTGCTTTATGGCGACCAAGGGTGGGTTGAACATGACCGCGGCCTTAGTCCCACGCTTTCTCACATTGCGAGACCAAATGCAGCACAGAGAAAATTCTCCCCCTCCCCCTGCGGGAGGGGGTTGGGGGGAGGGGTTGCTCGCAATATCTGTGCGAAATTACCCCTCCCCCCGCCCCCTCCCGCATGGGGAGGGGGAGAATTTTCTACCCTGCCGCGATGTGTGAATGCCGTAGCCCGCAAGGGGAGGGGGAGAATTTTCTCCAAAGCCGCGGTCTGGGACTCCCCTATATCACCCCACCCGGACCAACCGGTGCTGCTTGCGTCCGGCGGACAGTTTGATCGCGCCGTCGCGCAGGTCGGATAGCGAGATCACCTGGCCCTCCTCCGTCACTGGCGCGTCGTTCACCCGTGCGCCACCGCCACGGATCAGGCGGCGTGCCTCTCCATTGGTCGCGGCCAGACCGGCCTGGGTAAACAACCGGAACGCCGGAACACCCGCTTCCAGTTCGGCGCGAGCCACATCCACGCTCGGTAACGTATCCGCGGCCTCGCCTTCCTCGAACGCACGTCGAGCGGTTTCCGCGACCTGGGCAGCGGCCTCGGCACCATGGCAAAGCGCGGTGGCCGCGGTCGCGAGGATCTTCTTTGCCTCGTTGATCTCCGCCCCACCCAGGGCTTCCAGGCGCGCGATCTCGGCCAGCGGCAGGTCGGTGAACAGGCGCATGAAGCGGCCGACATCGGCATCCTCGGTATTGCGCCAGAATTGCCAGTAGTCGTAGGCGGATAGCCGGTCGGCGGTCAGCCACACGGCCCCCTGCGCGGTCTTGCCCATCTTGGCGCCGGACGCCGTGGTGATCAGCGGCGTGGTCAGGCCATAGACGGTTTTCGCGTCGGTCCGTCGGGTCAGGTCAATCCCGGACACGATGTTGCCCCACTGGTCGGAGCCGCCGATCTGCAACGTCACCCCATGGCGGCGATGCAGTTCGCGGAAATCGTAGCTCTGCAGGATCATGTAGTTGAATTCGAGGAACGTCAGCGAATGCTCCCGCTCCAACCGCAGCTTGACCGAGTCGAAGCCCAGCATCCGGTTGACCGAGAAATGCACGCCGACATCGCGCAACAGCTCAATATAGCCCAGCTTGTCGAGCCAATCCGCGTTGTTGACCATGAAGGAGTCGGAACTGCCTTCGCCGAAGCGCAGGAAGGGGCCGAAGCAGCGGCGGATGCCTTCCATGTTGGCACCAATGATCTCGTCCGTCAGCAACTGGCGGGATTCATCGCGTCCGGACGGATCGCCGATCCGCGTGGTGCCGCCGCCCATCAGCACGACCGGCTTGTGGCCGTGCTTTTGCAAAAGGCGCAGGATCATGATCTGCACCAGGCTGCCGACATGCAGGCTGTCCGCGGTGCAGTCGAAGCCGATATAGGCACTGATCGGGCCGTCGCGCATGGCGGCGCTCAACGCATCGGTGTCGGTGCATTGGAAAACGAAGCCGCGTTCGGTGGCTTCGGTGATAAAGTCGCTGCTCGCCATGGAACCAGACCCTGTGTATCCGAGGGCGGCTTCACTAGCAGAGCTTCACGGGCAGAGACAGGGGCAGCGGCCAATGCCGAGAGTGATCGGATTGATGAGCGGCACGTCGTTGGACGGGGTGGACGCGGCCTGGCTGGACACTGACGGCGTTAAGGTGACCCGCTTCGGACCGTGTCTGACGATCCCCTACGACGACCAGTTGCGGCAGGACTTGCGTGGCATTCTGGATCGCGCACCGACCTTGGACCCCGACGATCGGCGCCTGAAGACCGCGGTCGCTCGTCTGACCGAATACCATGTGCGTGCCGTCCGCGATCTGGATTGCCCCGCCGATCTGATCGGCTTTCATGGCCAGACCATCCTGCATCAGCCGGATCGGCATCGGACCTGGCAGGTCGGCAACGCGCGGGAATTGGCTCGCCAGACCGGACTTCCCGTCGCCTACGATTTCCGGTCGGCGGATGTGGCGGCGGGAGGGCAGGGGGCGCCGCTGGTGCCGGTGTTTCACGCGGCCCTGGCCGTCGATCTGCCGAAGCCGGTGGCGGTGCTGAATATCGGTGGGGTGGCGAACGTCACCTGGATCGGCGCGGACGGCACTCTGGTTGCCTGCGACACCGGCCCGGGGAATGGGCCGCTGGACGATTGGGCCGCTCTCCATACCGGTGCCGCATACGACAAAGATGGCGCCTTGGCGCGCGCCGGCCAGGCCGATGCGGCGGTTCTGGCGCGACTGCTCGGCGATCCCTACTTCGCCCGACCGGCACCGAAATCGCTGGACCGGCTGGATTTCGCGGCGGCATTGGCGGGCAGCGGCCTGGATGCGCTGTCACCGGCCGATGGAGCCGCCACTCTGGTCGCCTTCACCGCGGCCGCGGTCGCCGCCTGCCGGTTTCCCGCACCGCCCAGGCGATGGCTGGTCGCGGGCGGAGGCCGGCACAATCCAGCGATCATGGCAGACCTGCGCGTTCGGCTGGGCGTGCCCGTCGAGCCGGTCGAAAGTCTAGGGTGGGACGGAGACGCCGTGGAAGCGCAGTGCTTCGCCTTCCTGGCCGCCCGCGTGGTGGCGGGCCTGCCGCTGAGCTTTCCTGGCACCACGGGCGTGCCAACGCCGTTGCCGGGCGGGCGGCTCGTCAACCCGCGCTAACCCGGCCCCTGACCGGCCAGAATCCCGCCAATAGCAACCACCCTGGCCGTTGACCGAAGCACGCCCTCCTCATGGTCATTGCCGGGCTTGACCTGGCAACCCGCGCTTCAACGGAAGAGTGCGGGTTGCCGGATCAAGCCCGGCAATGACGGTAAGGAGACGCTATCGGGCAACGGTTCGGGCGGTCGGGATCAGTCGGCGGCGAGTGCCATCTGGCGGCGAGCGATCGCCTTGCCGCAATGGTCTTCCACAGCTTCGGCCACCTGGTCCGCATGTTGGGCAAAAACGTGATCCGCGCCACTGAACACGCGGTAATCCACGTGCACATTCTTCTGCGTGTTCAGCTTGTCGACCAACTTCCGGACGGCGGGCTCGGGCACCAGTTCATCGGTGTCGCCATGCAGCATCAGACCGCCACACGGACAAGGCGCCAGGAACCCGAAATCATAATGATTCGCGGGCGGGGCGACGCTGACCCAACCAGAAATTTCCGGGCGACGCATCAGCAGTTGCATGCCGATGAAGGCGCCGAAGGAATATCCGGCGATCCACAACCCACCATGGTTGGGGTTGACCGCCTGCATCCAGTCCAGCGCGGCGGCGGCATCGCCGATTTCGCCAATACCGCCATCATAGCGGCCCTGGCTGCGACCGACGCCACGGAAATTGAACCGCATCACCGAACAGCCCAGCTTCTGGAAAGACTGGTACATCGAATAGGTGATCCGGTTGTTCATCGTCCCACCATGCAACGGGTGGGGATGAAGGATCAGGGCGACGGGCGCTCCGCTCTCCTTCGAGTGGTGGTAACGACCTTCGAGACGGCCGTCTGGGCCGGCAAACATTACCTCGGGCATGGCAATTCGAAACCTGTTTCCTGTCGCATCCAGCGGTGCTTGAGACGGGGTCCCCGTGACCCAGCCTGTCCGCCGTCCCTGTCCACGCTTTTTCCTCACGCCACCGTGAGGTCGAGCGGGTCGATCGTCAGATAAGGACGCGTTCTCCTCCGTTCAGGTCGGAAGCCGCGTCCGAAGTGGGTATTCTTGACCTGCGCAGTCGGAAATATTAGTCTGCGTCCATGTCTTGCATCGTCTGGGCTTTACGCCTTCCCCTCCCCCTTCGATCGGAACGTCCGATTGACTGGGCCTTCCGGCAGGCTCCCTACCGCTCGGCGAGGCGGACTATAGGACAGACTTACCGATCTTTCATAATGGAAATGTCGCATGGCTTTCATGTTCCTGCGTGAGACCGTCCGGACATACCGGGAGCGCGATCCGGCCGCTCGATCCAACCTTGAAGTCCTTCTCTGCTATCCAGGCGTGCACGCCGTTATCTGGCATAAATTATCCCACGCGCTATGGCGACACAAATTGTATCTTTTGGGTCGATTTTCATCACATATCGCGCGTTTTTTGACAGGTATCGAAATTCATCCCGCCGCGGTTCTCGGCCGGCGGTTGGTCATCGACCACGGGATGGGCGTCGTGATCGGGGAGACGGCGGAAATCGGCGACGATTGCTATCTCTACCATCAGGTGACCCTCGGCGTGGCGCGCACCAGTGGCGGCAAACGTCACCCGACGGTCGGAAATAATGTGATCATCGGGGCCGGTGCCAAGGTTCTGGGGCCCATCATGGTTGGCGACAACGCCCGAATCGGGTCCAACGCCGTGGTGGTCGACCACGTCCCCGCCGATACCACCGTGGTCGGCGTGCCCGCCCGCCCGGTCGATCGCAAGATCCCACGTCGCCAGCCGGGCGCCGAACATCCGGGTTTCGACCCGTATGGGATGCCGTGCGACGACAGCCTGGACCCGTTGCTGCGCGATCTGGAAGGTCTGCGCGCCGAACTGGCGGAGGTCGAGGCCAGGGTGGCACGACTGACGGAAAACGCGCCTCGCGCACGTCAAACCGCGGCGGAATAGACATGCACCTGTCAACCAAAGGCCGCTATGCGGTCATGGCGATGGTCGATCTGGCCACCCGCCAAACCATCGGCTGCGAATGCGGCCCGATCTGCCTGGCGGAGATCGCGAGCCGGCAGCAACTCAGCCAATCCTATCTGGAGCAGTTGTTCGGGAAGTTACGCCGAGCGGGGCTGGTGGCATCGGCTAGGGGACCGGGGGGAGGGTATCGGCTGGCGCGCGGGTCCGATCAGATCGCCATCGCCGATATCGTCGCCGCCGTGGACGAGCCGATCCATGCAACGCGCTGTGAGCGGGGCAGTGGTGGATGCCTCGCCGGCCCCGCCCGGGATGGCGCCCATGAGCAATGCCAGACGCACGATCTGTGGTTCGAACTCGGCCGGCAGATCCAACTGTTCCTGACCGCGGTGACCCTGGCCGATGTGATTGCCGGCCAGGTGGCGGGACGGGCGGTGGCGTTATCGGCCACGGGAATGGGCAAGCTGGCGGCGGAGTGAGATGCATTACCTCGACGCCAACGCCAGCGAACCTTTGCGGCCCGAGGCTCGGAGCGCGCTGCTGCAAGCGTTGGATGCGACCGGCAATCCATCGTCGGTGCATCGGTCCGGCCGAACCGCGCGCCGGTGGCTGGAAGATGCGCGGGAATCGCTGGCCGGCCGCTTCGGTGGCCGGCCGGGAGACCTGATTTTCACCTCGGGCGGGACAGAGGCTGACGCGTTGGCCCTGCATGCGCTGGGGGCTGGCCGGCGGCTGATTGTCAGCGCGGTCGAGCACGACGCGATCCGGTCGGTCGTTGGGACCGGCCGCGATGTCGAGGTGCTGCGCGTCGACGAAACCGGTGTGGCCGACCTGGACCAGTTGGAGACGCTGCTCCGAGACGGTCCGCCCGCCCTGGTCTGCCTGATGCTGGCGAACAACGAGACGGGCACCATCCAGCCGATCGCCGATGCCGCCGCGCTCTGCCGCCATCGCGGGGCACTGTTGCATGTCGATGCGGTGCAGGCGGCCGGGCGGATGAACGTCGACATCGCCGCCCTGGGGGCGCATGCGCTGGCCTTGTCGTCCCATAAGCTGGGCGGCCCGACCGGAGCGGGTGCCCTGCTGTTGGCCGCCGACGCGCCGCAGATCGCCGCTCTGATCGTCGGGGGCGGGCAGGAGCGGGGACGCCGGGGCGGCACCCCGCCGGTTGGCGTGATCGCCGGATTCGCGGCCGCGGCCTGCGCAGCTCAGGAATGCACGGGCCTCGCCGCGCTGCGCGATGCCGCCGAACATGCGGCGGTGGCATGCGGTGCGATCGTCTGCGGCGCCGGGGCGGAGCGGTTGCCCAATACCACGTCCCTGGCCTTGCCGGGGGTGCGGGCGGACGCGCAGGTCATGGCGCTGGATATCGCCGGGATCGCGGTCAGCGCCGGGGCGGCGTGTTCCTCCGGCAAGGTGGCCGCCAGTCATGTGCTGACCGCGATGGGCCTCGGTGCCCTGGCCGGTCAGGCGATCCGCGTTTCTCTGCCCTGGAATGCCACGCTTGCGGATATTGATGCCTTCATCGCCGCGTATCAGCGCATGGCGGATAGACTCCGTTCGACGCTGGTGCCGCATGCCGCTTGAGACCAGATATCGGCCATGATCGAAGCTCCATCCCGTCCGAACCGCCCGGTCTACCTGGACAATCAGGCGACGACCCGGTGCGATCCCCGTGTGCTCGCCGCAATGCTGCCCTGGTTCACCGAGCAGTACGGCAATCCGCATAGCGCCGAACACATCATGGGGACCACGGCCGAGGCCGCGGTGGAAGACGCGCGGGCCCATGTCGCCGCCTTGCTTGGCGCCGGCACGCAGGAAATCGTGTTCACCTCGGGTGCCACGGAAAGCAACAACATCGCCATCAAGGGCGCCGCCAGGCATGCCAAGCGGATGGGCGATGAGCGCCGGCGCATCGTCACCGTGGTAACCGAGCATAAATGCGTCCTGGAATCGGTCGCCGACCTGGAGGAGGAAGGCTTCGAGCCGATCTTCCTGCCGGTCCGCGCCGACGGGTTGCTGGACCCTGACGTGCTGCGCCAGGCGCTGACGGTGCCGACCCTGCTGGTCAGCGTCATGGCGGTGAACAACGAAATCGGCGTGGTGCAGGATATCCCGGCGCTGGCCGCGATCGCCAAGGAGGCGGGGGCGCTGTTCCACTCGGACCTCGCGCAGGCGACCGGGAAGATCCCACTGGACCTGTCGGGTTGGCGGGTCGATCTGGCCTCGGTCAGCGGCCACAAGCTATATGGCCCGAAAGGCGTGGGCGCGCTGTTCGTGCGTCGCCGGCCGCGCGTGCGCCTGATGCCGTTGTTTTCCGGCGGCGGGCAGGAGCGGGGGCTGCGCTCCGGCACCCTGCCGGCGCCGCTGATCGTCGGGCTGGGCGAGGCATGCAGGCTGGCCGCGGCGGAAATGGCGGACGAAGCGGTCCGGATCGCCGCCCTGCGCGCCGATCTGCTGAACCGGCTGCGTGCCGCCATTCCGGGCATCGGGCTGAACGGCAGTCCCGACCACCGCATCCCCGGCAATCTCAATCTGACCTTTCCGGATGCCACCGCGGCCGATCTGATGGCGGCCAACCCGGATCTGTGCGTCTCCACCGGTTCCGCCTGTTCGTCCGCCGAGGTTGAGCCATCTTATGTCCTCAAGGCTCTGGCTCTGTCCGACGAGGCCGCGTCACGCAGCTTGCGGATCGGGATCGGACGCTTTACCTCCCCGGCCGATATCGAGTTCGCGGCGGCCGCGCTGGCTGCCGCCCATTCCATCCCTGCGACCGCCCCCTCGGCCGGTCGCCTGGCCGAGGCCTGATCCGCATGCCCAAGATGACCTTCATCGACCGCGACGGCACCCGCCGCGAAGTCGACGCGCCGCTCGGCCTTTCCGTGCTGGAGATCGCTCACAAGCATAATGTCGATATCGAGGGCGCCTGCGAAGGCTCGCTGGCCTGTTCCACCTGCCACGTCGTCGTGGATGGTGCCTGGTTCAAGAAACTCGCGGAACCGACCGAGGACGAGGAGGACATGCTGGACCTGGCGTTCGGCCTGACCGAAACGTCCCGGCTGGGATGCCAGATCGTGATGACCGATGCGCTGGACGGGCTGGTGGTGAAGCTGCCCGCCGCGACGCGCAACGCGATGGGGTAACGGGATGCACCCGCCATGCGCGCCCCGATGCGAATAGTTGTTGCGATGTCCGGGGGCGTGGACAGTAGCGTCGTCGCCGGATTGCTGCACGAGGCTGGACACGAGGTCATCGGCGTCACCCTGCAACTGTACGACCACGGCGTCGCCACAGGCCGCAAGGGCTCCTGCTGCGCCGGCCAGGACATCCATGATGCGCGTCGGGTCGCCGATCGTCTGGGCATCGCGCATTACGTGATCGACGCCGAGGACCGGTTCGCTCGCGCCGTCATCGCCGATTTCGCCGACAGCTATGCGGCGGGCGAGACTCCAATTCCCTGCGTGCGCTGCAATCAGACGGTGAAGTTCACCGATCTGACCGCGTTGGCGCGTGGGCTGGACGCCGAACGGCTGGCAACCGGGCATTACGTGCGCCGGGTGGACGGTCCAGGCGGGGCGGAGCTGCACCGCGCGGCCGATCCGGCGCGCGATCAGAGCTGGTTCCTGTTCGCGACGACCCAGGCGCAGTTGGATTTTTGCCTGTTTCCGTTGGGCGGGATGCCGGACAAGCGAGTGGTGCGGGATGTGGCGGACCGGTTGGGCCTGGCCGTCGCGGACAAGCCGGACAGCCAGGACATCTGCTTCGTGCCCTCCGGCACCTACATGGATGTCGTCGGCAAGCTGCGCCCGGATGCTCTGGAGGTCGGCGAGATCGTCAACTCTGATGGTGACGTGCTGGGGCGGCATGACGGCATCGCGCGCTACACGGTGGGCCAAGGCAAGCGGCTGGGTCAGGCGGCCATGGTGGGCGGCGAGCGCCAGATCGTGATCGCAACCGAGCCCGGACGCCGCCGGATCGTGGTCGGGCCGCGCGGATCTGGAACCAGGACGGTACGCTTGCGGGAGGTGAACTGGCTGGTCGAGCCGCCGGCGGACGGACTGCGCTGCACGGTCAAGCTGCGGGCGAGGGATTCTCAGCACCCGGCGTTGGTGCGGGTTTCTGGGGGTTCCGCGCCCGGATCGGCGGAGGTTTTGCTGGATGAGCCGGCTTTGCCCGCGCCCGGGCAGGCCTGCGTGTTCTATGATGGGGACCGGGTTCTTGGCGGCGGATTCATTCGGAGTTCGGAAGTCGGTTGACGGGGCGGGGGAGGGCTAGTATCTCCCGCGCCTCCGAAGGATGGCGGCGTAGCTCAGCGGTAGAGCAGGGGAATCATAATCCCTTGGTCGGCGGTTCAAATCCGTCCGCCGCTACCATTCTTTTCAAGGGGTTAGCGTCCATCGACCGGGCGGTTTGACACTTCACCGGCCCCGGTTTGACAATCACGGTTGCCGTGGTGTTCTGGTGAGATTCCCGATAGCGGCTGTTGCGCGGGTCTTTTGGTCCGCCTGGCTACGGTAAAGCCGGGTCATTTTCGGGTCAGAGTGCCCCAGGATGGAGTCTATCTCCGCATCGGTGGCGCCGGCCTCGGCCATCCGCACGGACGCCGCTTTGCGTAACCCGTGGAAGCTCAACCCGGACAGGCCGGCCGCCTTCACCGCCGCGGCGAATTCGTGGTTGAAGTGGTCGACCTTCCACGGCATGCCGTCCGCGCGGGTCAGTATTGTGGCCGCGTCATTGCGCGGCGCTGCATCCAGGGCGCGGGAAAGGTCGGGGTGTTCCGGTATCCACAGCCGAACGCCGGACGAATTTTTCGTTTTCTCCGGGATTACCTCGATTGCACCGCCGCGCCGCGCGCTACGGAGCATGGCTAGGCAATCCTGCTTTCGTTGCCCGGTGTGGTAGCCGAGCGTGGCAGCACGCTTTAGGCGACACGCAAAAACTACCGAGTCGGGTGGTGAGCCACGAGGACGAAGTTTAGCCGGGGCCGATTCCGGCGCGGCCGCGAATTTTCTAGACTCTCTAGATGATAGACAGATCAGCGATTCGCGAACGGTTTACAGCAGTCAGCC
>CALQHT020000064.1 GCA_943330455.2 Nitrosovibrio sp. Nv4
CGCTTCCATGGGGTCGCCACAAAAAACCTCCCGAACTATCTCGGATGGCGCCGGACCTTGGAAGCGATGGGTCAGACCGCGAGTTCGGCCGCCATGATCCTCGGAGCCATCGGTCTGGGGCCATGCCAACAGAAAACGCTATAAGAGCCATGATAAAACAACCGATGCGTTTAAATCGGGACAGGGCGAGGCCGGCAAGAAGGCAGCATTGATGGCGGATGACAGGGTAGATCTAGGCTTCGACGGACCGTGGTATCTGGGTCGATACCCCGACGTCGCTCAGGCTATCGTAAAGGGTATCGCGCGCGATGCGTGGGACCATTTTGTGAAGATTGGGCGGGACGAAGGTCGCGCGCCCTTCGCATTCGATGAATCCTGGTATCTCGAGTCCAATCCGGACGTCGGGGCGGCCTTCCGCCGGGGCGCTCTTCAATCACCACGGAACCACTACCTGCAACATGGCCGCAAGGAGGATCGCTTCCCCGTCGCGGCGGGCAAGGCCACGCGGGTCATCGCCTATGGCTCGTTCGGATCGAACAATGTCGGGGATGAAGCGATCCTGGAGGGCATCAAACGGGTCTACCCGGATTGCGTCCAGGTCTATCACAACAAGGTCCGCACCGGCGAAGGCTACCTGGCCACCCAAATGCTTGGTCCGACACCGTTTTTCCAGTCGACCGACTATCTGATCCTGGGCGGCGGCGGGCTATTATACGACCGGGGGACGGTCACCCTGATGATCCGCCTGGCTCGGGCCGCAAAGGAGCAGGGGGCGATCGTCGATATCGCCCGGATGGGGTGTGAGGCGGCGCAGGACGACTATGCCAAGGAAATCGTTGAGCTGTTCGAGATGGCCCGCCGCGTCACCCTGCGCAGCACCATGTCCCAGGGCATCATGCAACGGCTGACGGGCAAGACCTATCCGGTCGAAGACGATTTCGCCTTCAACCTGGCGGAAGAAGCCAGGCGTATGCCACGTCGGAAGAACGACATTCCGACCATCGGCGTCGCAACCGCTTCCAGCAGCAGAGGTGATATCGAGGTTCTGGCCGAGCTGATCAAGAAATACACGCGGGCCGGGACCAGGGAGAAGGTGCGGTTCGTGCATATTCCGCACTCCCGATCCTATTTCGAAATCGGCAACAACGACTGCGTGACCAGCCACGAGCTATGGACCCTATGTCACATGCACCAGGCGGAGGACGACTCGCTGCTGCAACTGCTGGACTATGACCCCGAGCCTCTGTCGGTGTTGCAGACCTATCGCAACCTGGATGGGGTGATGTCGTCGCGTTACCACGGGCTGATTTTCGGCCAGATCACCGACACGCCGACCCTGGCGATCGGGGGGGATCTGATCAAGCTGCGGTCTTTCATTGACGATCATGGGGCGGATTCGATGCTCGTTGCGCGGAATATGGGCGAACTCGAAAAGACCGTGGCCGCGTTCCTGCCGATCGTCCGGGACAACGCCGCATCGCGCTAACCCCCACTCCACCCGCCGCTCGGCCGTCCCGGTCAACCGCGTTGGAGATTGGTGCAACCGTGCCGTATAAGGCGTCGGAGGCAGGGCGCCCGCCCTACCGGACCATACCAGACCCAGCGTGAGCATGACCCGGGACCGAACACCGTTTGATGAGGCTTGGTATCTGCGGAAATACCCCGATGCCGCCGAGGCGGTAGCGCGCGGGGAGTACGCCGACGCCTGGGCGCATTATCAGGAGCGCGGGCGGCGGGAAGAACGCGAAACCTGCCCGTTCGACGAGAGCTGGTACCTGTTCCGCTACCCGGATGTCGTTGTCGCGGTGGAAGAAGGGAAGCTTCCGAGCGCGCGTTACCACTATGTGCATTTCGGCTACCTGGAGCGGCGCCAGCCACTGCCGTCCGGACGCGCCAAGCGGGTGTTCGCCTATGGCTCCTTCGGCACCAACAATGTCGGTGACGAGGCGATCCTGGAAGGGGTCAAGCGCCTCTATCCGGACTGTATCCAACTCTACCATCACAAGCGGCGGGTCGGTGACGGAGTCCAGCCGCACCAGGTTCTGAACCAACCGGATTTCTTCCGCCCGGACGACTACCTGATCCTGGGGGGCGGCGGTCTGCTGTACAGCCGGGAGACGGTTGTATTGATGACGAACCTGGCCAAGGCCGCTCGTGCGGCGGGCGCCACGGTCGATATCGGGCGGCTGGGCTGCGAGGCCGCCCATGAGGACTATGCCGCGGAGATGGTCGAACTCTTCTCGATCGTCAGGCGCGTATCGGTGCGCAGCACGATCTCTCAGGCGATCATGAAAGAATTCACCGGCAAGACATTTCCGGTGGAGTTCGATTTCGCCTTCAACCTGACATCCGAAGTCCGCGCCATGCCGCGGCGCCTGTTCGACATGCCCACGATCGGGGTGGTGACGGCGACCAGCGGCGATGGGGATGTCCGGGGCCTTGCCGCGGTTCTGCGCACCCACACGCGACCTGGGCGGCCGGTGCCGATCCGGTTCATCCATATCCCACATTCTCATTCGTATTTCGACGCGCGGAACAACGACCGGGTGACTGGGGAGCAGCTATGGTCCTATGCGGGGATGCATGAAGCGGCGTCCGAGGATCTGTTCCAGCTACGGGAATACGATCCGGAGCCGCTCTCGGCGCTGCGCCTGTATCGGCAGCTCGATGGCGTGATCACGTCGCGCTATCACGGCCTGATCTTCGCAAATATGGCGGAAACGCCGACGCTTGCGCTGGGTGGCGGGCTGGTCAAGCTGCGGTCGTTTATCGAGGATCATCCATCGCCGGATATGATGATCGCGCGCACAACCGGGCAGTTGGCGGAGCAGATGGTACCGTTCATTGAGGCCATCCTGGCTCGACGGGCCGGGGCCTGAAGCGCGCCCCCTGCCGTTGAAGCCTATGGCAGTCACGAATCTCGGGTAGGGGTACCGGATGGAGAAAAAACTCCCCCTCCCCTTGAGGGCTTGGGCCGCAGAGCGGACCAAGGCCGGGGGGAGGGGTTGCACGCACTATCCTTGCGTCATCACCCCTCCCCCCAACCCCCTCCCGCAAGGGGAGAGGGAGATATGTCGCCAACCCCGAGCGGACTAACCGCCGCCGATCTTCGGAATCAGCACGATCTCGCTACCCGGGCGCAACTGCGCCGAATAGGCATCCTGGAAAATCTCGCCGTCAATCGCGACGGCCATGCCTTCCTCCACCTGCTTGCCCAGGCCCGGGAACCGCTGTTCCAGTTCCAGGACAAGCCGGCGAAAGGTGGTCGCCTCCACCTCGAATTCCGTAACACCACCTGTCAGATGCAGTGCCCCGGAACCCGAGGAGAGGACGACCGTCGGCACTTAGCCGGCCGCGTCGAAGGCGGCGCGGATCTTCGGCGGGGTCATGGGCAGGTCTGGCATACGCAGGCCCGTGGCACCCTTGATCGCGTTGGCAACGGCCGCCATCGGCGGCACGATCGGCACTTCGCCGACGCCGCGGACACCGAACGGATGGCGCGGGTTCGGCACTTCGACCAGCACTGCCTCGATCATCGGCAGGTCGGAGGCGACCGGGCAGCGGTAGTCCAGGAAGCCCGGATTATCCATCTGACCCTTGTTGCTGTAGATATACTCTTCGCTCAGCGCCCAACCGATGCCCTGCGCCGCGCCGCCCTGGATCTGGCCTTCCACGTAGCTGGGGTGGATCGCCTTGCCGACATCCTGGATGGCCGTGTAGCGCTCGATCTTCACGTGGCCGGTTTCCTTGTCGACCGACACGTCGCAGATATGCGCGCCGAAGCCCGCACCCGCGCCTTGAGCGTTCACCGACACTTCGGCGTTCACCGGACCACCCGTGCGGGCAGCCTTCAACGCCAATTCGGCGAGGTCCAGAGGCTCAAACCCACCAGCGTTGGAGCCGGCCGGGAACGCCTTGCCATCCCGCCACTCCACCGCGTCGGGCTGGATTTCCCAGATCATCGCTGCGCGCTTCTTCAGTTCGTCCACCACCTTCTCGGCGGCCTGTGTGGCGGCCATGCCGGTGGCGAACGTCACGCGCGACCCACCGGTCAGATGCGTGAAGCCGATGGAAGCGGTGTCAGCGATCGTCGCTTTGACCATGGAGATGTCGACCCCCAGCACTTCCGCGACCATCATGCCCATGGAGGCGCGAGAGCCGCCAATGTCCGGGCTGCCGGTGGCAACCGTAACCGAGCCATCTTCGTTGATATGCACGGTCGCGGTGGATTCGCCGCCGATGTTGAACCAGAACCCGCAGGCAAGCCCACGGCCCTGACCGGCCGGAAGCGCAGACTTCCAGTGCGGATGGGTCTGCACGGCGGCCAGCACCTGCTCGAACCCGATATTCTGATGGGTCGGGCCGTAATGGGTCTTGGTGCCGTTCTTGGCCATGTTCTTCTGACGCAGGGTCAGCGGATCCATGCCCAGTTTGGAAGCGAGATCGTCGATCAGGCTTTCCACCGCGAAGGAGGCGATGGGCGCACCGGGGGCGCGATAGGCGGCGACCTTCGGGCGGTTGCTGACGACGTCGTAGCCGAGGACGTCGATGTTCTCGATGTCATACAGCGCGAAGCCGCACATGCAGCCCGGGTTGATCGGCGATCCCGCGAAGGCGCCGGCCTGGAACTTCAGGACCGTCTGGGCGGCGACGATGGTGCCGTCCTTCTTGGCGCCGAGCTTGACGGTGACGGAGGCGCCGGAGGTGGGACCGGTGCCGCGGAAGACGTCTTCGCGCGACATCTGGATCTTCACCGGCCGGCCCGACTTCTGGGACAGCTTCACGGCGACGGGTTCGATGTAGATCAGCGTCTTGCCGCCGAATCCGCCACCGATTTCCGCCGGGTTCACCCGGATGTTGGACATGTCCATGCCCAGCAGCTTGGCGGTGTAGGCCCGGATCATGAAGTGACCCTGGCTGGAGGCGTGGATCGTCACCTGACCGTCGGCCGCGCAGGTCGCGAGGCAGGCATGCGGCTCGATATAAGCCTGATGCACCGGCTGGGTGGTGTAGCTGTCTTCGATGATCACATCGGCGGCGGCGAAGCCTGCCTCCACGTCACCCTTCTTGAACTTCACCACCTTGGCGATGTTCGACGCCTTGGTGGGCTTCGGATCGACGCCGGCGGTGAACATGTCGTCGTGCAGCACCGGGGCGTCGGCGGCCATCGCGTCTTCGACGTCGATGACGTAGGGCAGCACGTCGTAGGTCACTTCGATCGCCGCGAGGGCGGCATCGGCGACGGCCGGGGTGCTGGCCGCGACGGCGGCGACGGCATGGCCTTCATACAGCACCTTGCCGCGTGCCATCACGTTCTGCGCCAGGTCACGGAAGTTCATCGGGCCTTCGCCGACGAACGCCTCTTCCGAGGGGATGTCCGGGAAGTCGGCGGCGGAGCACACCGCATACACGCCAGCCATGGCTTCCGCCTTGCTGGTGTCGATCTTCACGATGCGGGCATGCGCATGCGGGGAGCGCAGGATCTTGCCCCACAGCATCCCGGCGGCCCTGGTGTCGGCGGAGTACAGTGCCCGTCCGGTCACCTTGTCCACGCCATCGGGCCGCAATGGGCGGGTACCGACGACTTTCAGGCTAGAATCGATGTAGTTCATCAGGCGGCTTCCCCTCGCATGACAGCGGCTGCATCCATGACGGCGCGAATGACTTTGTCGTAGCCCGTGCAACGGCACAGGTTTCCGGCCAGCCAGTAGCGCGCCTCGGTTTCAGTTGGGTTCGGGTTTTCATCCAACAAGGCCTTGGTGGCGACGATAAGGCCCGGGGTGCAGAACCCGCATTGCAGAGCGGCGTGTTCCAGGAACTTCTGCTGGATCGGGTGCAGCTTGTCGCCCTGGGCGATGCCTTCGATCGTGGTGATCGTAGTGCCATTGGCCTCGACGCCGAGCATGAGGCAGGAGCAGACGAGGCGTCCGTCGAGGATGATGCTGCAAGCGCCGCAGTCACCCGAGCCGCAGCCTTCCTTGGCGCCCGTCAGTCCAATGACGTCGCGCAGCACGTCGAGCATGCTCTGCTGTGTCTCGCACAGGAACTCGGACTGTTCGCCGTTGATGGTGGCGGAAACGTATTGCTTGGCCATGTCTCAGTGAGCCTTTCCGGTTGATTTGCCCGCTGCGCGATCGAATGCGATCGCCGCCACCCGGCGCGCCAGAACTCCGGCGACCTTGGTGCGGTATTCAATCGTGCCGCGCTTGTCGTTGATCGGTTTGCAGGCGGCCTGTGCGGCCGCATCCAGTTTCGCGAGCGTGTCGGCATCGAGCGTGTGGCCGACCAGGATCGCCGCGGCGTCGGCCAGCAGCAGGACGGTCGGGGCAACGGCGCCCAGCGACACGCGCGCCGCGGTGCAGACGCCGGCTTCGTTCAGAGTGACGCTGATGCCGCAGCCGACGACCGCGATGTCCATTTCCGTGCGGGGAATGAACCGCAGATAGGCGTCGGAGGAGCGTGCCGGGCGGACCGGCAGCTTGAATTCCAGGATGAATTCGTCCTTCGCCAGCGAGGTGCGGCCAGGGGCGGTGGGGATCTGCTCGACCGGGACTTCGCGCTTGCCCTTGCTGCCCACGACGACGGCGATGGCGCCGGCGGCGAACAACGCCGGCACGCTATCGGCGGCCGGGGAGGCATTGCACAGGTTCCCGGCGAGGGAGCAGCGCCCCTGCACCTGGGTGGAGCCGATCAGGTCCAGGGCTTCGACCAGGCCGGGCCACGCCTTGTTCAGGCCGGCATGGGCTTCCACCACCGCGCCGGCGGTGCCGGCGCCGATGACGAAGCCACCATTTTCTTCTCGGATACCGATGATCCCGGGGATCTTCTTGGTGTCCACGATCAGATCCGGCTTCAACCGTCCTGAGCGCATTTGCACCAGGAGATCGGTTCCGCCGGACAGAACCTTCGCCAGACCGGAAGATCCGGCCAGCAGTTTGACCGCGTCATCCACCGATGTGGGTGCGGCATAGCTGAGATTTGACATCATCGCTCCCGATAAACTTACGTTCTCGTCCCCCGGTCCGGAGGCACTGGCCCCGGGACGGCTACATCGCCACGTTATTCGATCATCGGCGCGCGGTCGAGGGGGCGAGAGTGTGTCGTTTGGAACCGCGATCGGACGGAGGTGGTCTCTGGTCAACGCGCGCCTGGCGGGCATGACGGTCCGGCGGTCGATGACCGGCGTGGCCGGCTATGTTGACGACCACGATGGCAGGATCAGGCCGCGTGAGGGGCGGAACGGGGCGGACTGGCGGACGTAGCCGATCTTTCCCCCGGTATGAGCACCAAACCGGGCAGACAGCCCACGTCCGAATCGGATTGATCCAGCAACCCAACAACCTGGGATAGGCGATCGAGCAGGGCTCAGCCGTATTGGCGGCGCCACCGGTCAGCATCTCGGGAACTGCCGCGGCGCCCCTTGGTGGTCTGACACCGGCAAGGCCATTTTCGCCGTGAACAGGGACTGGTGGCGCCTGGGGCCGGCGTCGTTGGTGGCATGTTGCATCCAACATTAACTCCCGGTTAGGTTTGGCCACAACGCCCATCAGAGGGGCGGGATATAAATGGGGGAGCCAAAATCGATGTCCGCAACCACGGCAAACGTTCCATGGTGGAAAGAACCCAACAAGGACCAATGGTACGCCTATACCGCCGCCTGGCTGGGTTGGACGCTGGATGCGTTCGACTTCACCGTCTTCCTGCTGATCATGTCGCCGATCGCGCAGGAATTCGGCGTGCCGCTGATCGAAGTCACGGCGGTCTTCTCGGTCACACTGATCATGCGCCTCTTCGGGGCGACCGCGTCCGGCTGGCTGGCCGACCGCATGGGGCGGCGGGCGCCGCTGATGATCTCGATCCTGTGGTACTCCATCTGTAACCTGCTTGCCGGCCTCTCACCCTCATTCTCGTTCCTGTTCGCGATGCGCGCGCTGCTGGGTATCGGGATGGGCGCGGAATGGCCGGCCGGCGCGGCGCTGGCGATGGAGTCCTGGCCGGCCCGCTCCCGCGGGTTCATGTCGGGTGTGCTTCAGGGGTCATGGGGCCTGGGCTTCGCACTGTCGGCCCTGGCCTACGGTCTGCTGTACGAACCGCTGGAGGCCTGGCACAAGGGCTATGGCTGGCGCGGGATGCTGATCCTGGGCGTGCTGCCGGCTTTGGCCTGCGTCTGGATTCGCTTCTACGTGAAGGAGCCGGAAGTCTGGACCGAGAACAAGAAGTTGCAGGACGCGAGCCAGCAACAGGTCTCGATGCCGCTGTTCGCCATCTTCAAGCCCAAATACCTCTACAACACGTTGACAGGCTGCCTATGGATGGCCGCGAATTTCTGCGTCTATTACGCGGTCTGGGCCATGCTCGGCACCTACCTGACGAAAGAACTGGGCTGGACCCCGGCCCAGGTGGCGGTGCCGGTGTTCTGGGGCAACATCATCACTTTCCTCGCATGCAGCTTCTGGGGCGCGGTGTCGGAAAAGGTCGGGCGACGCTGGGCGCTGATGCTGCCGATGTCGATCGCCTTGTTCCTGATCCCGCTGTATATCATGCAAACCGATCGAACTTTGTTCCTCGTGTTCTTCCTGCTGTTCATCTGCTTCTTCAGTGGCAAGGACTCGTTGAATCCTGCCTGGCTGTCAGAACGTTTCCCAACCGAAGTACGAGCCACGGCGTCTGGTTTCGTCTATCACCAGGGCGCGGTGTGGGGTGCGGCCGTCGCGCCAATCCTGACGTATTTAGCCGTGAACCAGGGCATGGGTTTCGCCAAACCGATGATGTATGCCGCGATCGGTTGGACCGTCGTGTACGTTATCGCGGTCTATCTGGGACCGGAAACCAAGGGCATGGTCATGACCGCCGAACTGGACGTGATCAAATCCGAAGTCACGCTCGGATAGCCGCAACGGGATGGCCGGGGCGTCAGTCCCGGCCATGTCCGATTGGCATACTCACTCTCTGCACTTGTGACCGGCGAAATACCAACGGTCGGAACCAACGACCCACGGGCAATGCAACCAGCCTGGGAACGTCGTGAACGCCGGCCGTCGTCGGCACGACTTGGATGTGCCGGCAGGATTGTCATCCCGACTCGTTTGCCTCGTCGAACCGAGACGAATGCCCCTGTTCCAACCTGGTCCCGCACCGTGGTGCCCCAATCCGGAAAGGGGCCGCCGAACGGCGCCAAGCGCAGCCGCCATCGGGCCGATTGACCGGCTGGCGGATGGCCAATTGCGTTCCATCTTGGTGCAGCGCACCATAGGGCATTCATAAATTTTGCGAGCCATATATGCCGCTGCACGTCGCCCTGACCCATCGCACGTCCTATCATTACGACCGGCTGGTCGCCCTCGGGCCTCAAACCATCCGCCTGCGTCCGGCGCCGCATGCACGCACCTCGATCCTGGCCTACACATTGAAGGTCGAGCCGGAGCCGCATTTCATCAATTGGCAACAGGACCCGCAGGGCAACCATCTGGCGCGGGTGGTTTTCCCGGAAAAGGTCGACCGGTTCGTCGTCACCGTCGACCTGATCGCGGATATGGT
The DNA here is from genome assembly GCA_943330455.2 of Nitrosovibrio sp. Nv4. Taxonomy (GTDB): domain Bacteria; phylum Pseudomonadota; class Alphaproteobacteria; order Acetobacterales; family Acetobacteraceae; genus Rhodopila. The sequence goes on from CALQHT020000064.1 coordinate 9,538, forward strand.
CACCGTCAATCCGTTCGATTTCTTCCTGGAACCGGAGGCGGAGACCTTCCCGTTCACATACGATCATGTGCTGGACCAGGAGCTGGCACCGTTCCGCCGACTGGAAACCACCGGCCCTCTGTTGACCGACTTCCTCACCGGGATCAGCCGCGACGAACAGCGCACGGTGGACATGCTGGTCGCGCTGAACATGCGGGTGCAGCAACGCGTCAACTACATCGTCCGCATGGAACCGGGTGTCCTGACGCCGGAAGAAACCCTGGACGCCGGCAAAGGGTCCTGTCGCGATTCCGCCTGGCTGCTGGTGCAGGTGTTGCGCCACCTGGGCTTCGCGGCTCGGTTCGTGTCCGGCTATCTGATCCAACTGGCCCCCGACGTGAAGCCGCTGGAAGGCCCGCCCGGTCCCGAAGCCGACTTCACCGACCTGCATGCCTGGGCCGAGGTCTATCTGCCGGGCGCCGGCTGGGTCGGGCTGGACGCGACCTCCGGCCTGTTCTGCGGCGAAGGCCATATCCCGCTGGCCGCCAGCCCGGACCCGATCTCCGCCGCGGCCATCACCGGCGTGGTGGAAAATTCCAAGGTCGAGTTCGACTTCCAAATGTCGGTGCGCCGCATCCGCGAGACCCCGCGCGTCACCAAACCCTATAGCGACGTCCAATGGCAGGCGATCCGCGCCCGCGGGGACGCCGTCGACCAGGCATTGGCCCGCGGTCAGGTGCGCCTGACCATGGGTGGCGAGCCAACCTTTGTGTCCGCGACGGACATCGACTCGCCGGAATGGAACACCGACGCGCTGGGGCCGACCAAACGCACCTATGCCGGCCGCCTGATCCGCCGCCTGATGGACCGCTGGGCGACCGGCGCCGCGCTGCAACATGCCATGGGCAAGCAATATCCGGGCGAGCAACTGCCGCGCTGGGCACTCCATTGCCATTGGCGCGCGGATGGCGAACCGGTGTGGCAGAACCGGGCGCTGCTGGCCTCCGACGACGACCGGGACAATGCGACCGCCGCCGATGCCGCCGATTTCACCGCGCGTCTGGCGGAACGGCTGCAAGTGCCGCCCTCGGCGATCATCCCTGCCTATGAGGACATCCACTATTATCTGTGGAAGGAACATCGGCTGCCGGCCAACGTGTTGGTCGAGGACGCCAAACTGCGCGATCCGATCGAGCGGGAACGCCTGGCTCGGATCTACGCCCAGGGGCTGGCCAGATCGGTCGGCAGTGTTCTGCCGCTGCGCCGGGTGATCGCGGACGGGTCCCGCCGTTGGCAGAGCGGACAATGGTATTTCCGTGCCAAGGAGATGTTCCTGATCCCCGGAGACAGTCCTCTCGGCTTGCGCCTGCCGTTGGACAGCCTGCCCTGGATCGACCCGGCGTATGCGGAAGCGGACTACGAGCCAGATCCCTTCGCTCCCCGGGACATGCTGCCCACCCGCCAGGCGCTACGTCGAACCGAAGCCGCTCATCCCGGTGCCGGCATCGAGAATTTCCGGCCGATGCCGCAGGATCTCCCCGTGGTTGGGCGGTCCGACTCCGCGGTGGTGCGCACGGCGCTGGCGGTCGAATCGCGTGGCGGGCTGCTGCATGTCTTCTTCCCGCCGCTGTTCGCTATCGAGGACTGGCTGGCCCTGACCGCCGCGGTCGAAGAAACCGCCGCCGAAACCGGCCGCAAAATCGTGCTGGAAGGCTATTTGCCGCCGGAAGACGACCGGGTGCTGCATTTCTCCGTCACCCCGGACCCCGGTGTGATCGAGGTCAACATCCATCCGGCGTCGAACTGGAACGAGCAGATTACCCTGACCGAGCAGCTCTATGAGGAAGCGCGCCTGGTCGGCCTGGCCACGGAGAAATTCAACCTCGACGGCCGCCATGTCGGCACCGGCGGCGGCAATCATGTGGTGATGGGGGCCGCGCGGGCCGAGGATTCCCCGTTCCTCCGCCGCCCCGACCTGCTGAAATCGCTGTTGGGCTTCTGGCACAACCACCCCAGCCTGTCGTTTCTGTTCAGCGGCCAGTTCATCGGCCCGACCAGCCAGCATCCTCGGGTCGATGAGGCGCGCCATGACAGTCTGGCCGAACTGGAAATCGCGTTCTCCCAGATCAAGCCGCATCATCCGGTGGCACCCTGGGTCACCGACCGGTTGTTCCGCAACATCCTGACCGATATGACCGGCAACACGCATCGCACCGAGTTCTGCATCGACAAGATGTATGCCCCGGAAAGCGCGTCCGGCCGGCGCGGGCTGGTGGAGTTCCGGGCGCTCGAAATGCCTCCCCACGCGCAGATGTCGGCGGCGCAGATGCTGCTGATGCGGTCGGCTGTCGCCGCCTTTTGGCAATCGCCGTACGAGCGGCGGCTGATCCATTGGGGCACGCGGGTGCATGACGATTTCATGCTGCCGCATTTCGTCGAGCAGGATTTCCGGGACGTTCTGGAGGAGTTGTCGGGCCTCGGCTTCGGCTTGGACCCCGAGTGGTTCGCGCCGCATCTGGCCTTTCGGTTCCCGCATATCGGCTCGGTCGCCGTGCATGGGATGGAGCTGGAACTGCGCAATGCCCTGGAGCCCTGGCATGTGATGGGTGAGGAACCCGCCGGCGGCGCCACGGTGCGCTACGTCGATAGCTCGGTGGAGCGGGTGCAAGCGCGGGTGTCGGGCTGGGTGGATGAGCGTTTCACCCTGACCTGCAACGGCGTGGCCATGCCGCTGAGCGGCACCGACCGGCAGGGCGAGTATGTCGGCGGGGTCCGCTTCAAGGCATGGAACCCGCCGAGCGCGCTGCATCCGACGATCAGCCCGCATGTGCCGCTGGTGTTCGATGTGTTCGATCGCTGGAACGGGCGCACCCTGGGCGGCCTGACCTATCACGTGTCGCACCCTGGCGGGCGGAACTACGACACCTTCCCGGTCAATGCGAATGAGGCCGAAGCGCGCCGCCGGGCTCGGTTTTTCCCGTTCGGCCATACGCCGGGTGCGATGGGGCAGCCCAGGGAAGCGCCGCCGATCGCTCGGTCGCGGGAGCATCCTCGGACGTTGGATTTACGGCGGGTGGAATAGGACGTTTTGCGTCAGGCGCGTCCCCAGAGTGCCTCCTCGGCCATGGCGGGGTCGCGGTCGATCATCTCCAGCACATTGCGCGCGATCGGATCGGGCGTATTCCGGTGCTGTTCCCAGTTGCGCAGGACGTCGAGGCTGATCCGAAAGCGGGCGGCAAACTGTTCCTGCGTTTCCGCCAGACGTTCCCGCAATTGCTTCACGTCGATGGGTTTCGCGTCGATCGACTTCCCTGGCAGGTCGGCCACGCGCGCGATCAGGCCGGCGGCGGCCAGATCCGCTCGCAGGGCGGCGTGGTCTTCCACCATCGGCACATGGATATGGTTGCGGCCACGCGCCAGCACGGCCTCGATGGCGCGTTTGGCTTTCAGCAGGGGGGTGTGACGGCGCACCAGGGCCTCGATGGCGGCAATGCTATCGATCGCCGCCGCATTCGGATCGAGGCGGAGGCTCAGGATGACGGGTGAACCGGATGGGACGCGGGACCCGGCCCTTTCGTCGGCCCGAGGTGCGAAGCGCGCCTTCCAGGATAAGCTGCTCATAGCCGAACTCCGACAGGAAAGCCTGACCGATCACCTGAAGATTGGCCATGCCGATTGTGTTGCCCTTCACCGGGGAGGAAGGGTCGCCATTGGTATGAACCCGCCGCACACGCAGGACGGCGCCGTCGTCATCCTGGTCCGGTTCCCCCATCACCAGCAGATCCCCGACCGGGGTGATAACCCGCATGGTCGCGATATCGCCGTCCGAGAGACCGGGTTCGAAGACGAACCGGACATCCGCCCGGTGCCAGATCGTGCTCATCCCGCCTCCATTTATCTACGCGATACGCTGAGTGGTTTCAAGTCCGGTTTCCGACCCGTGTTCGGCGGGGACGCGCGCCGCGGCGAACCATCCGTCTCCCGACCCGCCGCGATCTACCGACCTTGGGCCGGTCCCCCCTTGGGCCGCACCCTTGACGCAGCCTCCGGACCGGCGACGATACGGCCGCAACCGATCGACCCATCGGAGGGAGAAACGCATCCATGAGTGACGTGACAATTCTGGCGACTGGCCTGGGCTTTCCTGAAGGCCCCGTGGTCTGCGCGGACGGCTCCATCGTTCTGACGGAAATCCGCAACAACCAATGCTCCCGCGTGACCGCCGACGGCAAGGTCAGCGTGTTCTCGGCCACCGGCGGCGGCCCCAACGGGCTGGCGATCGGCCCGGACGGCGCGTTCTACCTCTGCAACAACGGCGGCAGCCGCTATGTCGAGGGCACGTCGATGGGCCAAGGCCCGCACCCCGACTATAAGTTCGGCTCCATCCAGCGGATCGACCCGAAGACCGGTGAGTGCAAGACGCTGTACACCGAGTGCAATGGCACTAAGCTGTCGGCGCCCAACGATCTGGTGTTCGACGTGCACGGCGGGTTCTATTTCACCGATCTCGGCAAGCGTTATGCTCGGCATCGCGACCATGGCGGGCTGTATTACGCGCTGCCGGATGGCTCGAAGATCGTCGAACTGGCGTATCCGATCCTCAGCCCGAACGGGTGCGGCCTGTCTCCCGACGGCAAGATCCTGTATGCCGCCGACACCGAGGGCGCGCGTCTGTGGGCGTTCGACGTCGAGGGGCCGGGCGTTCTGCGCAAGCCGGCGCCGTTCCATCCGCATAGCGGGCGCTGCATCGCCGGGCTGCCAGGCAATGCGCGGTTCGACAGCCTGGCGGTGATGGCGAACGGCAATATCGCGGTTGCGACTTTGACCACCGGCTTTATCACCGAATTTTCACCGGCCGGCGAAGTGGTGCGGGCGGTGAAGATGCCGGACACCTATCCGACCAATATCTGCTTCGGCGGTCCGGACAAGAAGACGGCCTATATCACGCTGTCCGACACCGGGCGGCTGGGTGTGATGCAGTGGCCGGAGCCGGGGTTGAAGCTGAACTTTGGCTGATTCGATACGGTCGGGCCGCGGCATGGTTCTGCCGCGGCCCCGAACGTTACGCCCGGAAGCGACCCGGTTTGCGTCGTGCGGCACTTTGGCACGGTGCCAAGACGGTTCAGGCCGCGGCCTGGGATGGGTTGGATGCCTCGGTGACAGCCTCCGTCATGAAGGTTTCCAACGCCCGAACCGGGGTCAGATCGCCGAACAGCCTGCCTCTCCCGTCGCGAATCACCTGCGCTTTCCGGCGGCGTGTGTCCAGGTCGGCCAGCGCCACCGACAGGTCGACATATTCTTCCGCCGTTTCCGCGATGCAGTCCGTGGCACCGACCACGGTCAGGATCGCGGCGCTGTGTCGGCCACGCATCAAGGGGCCACGCAAGGTCACGATGGGCAGGCCGCAGGTCACCGCCTCCAATGTCGTGTTCCCGCCGGACCAACCGATGCTGTCCAGATACACATCGCCGGCTCGCAACAGGGAAAAGAAATCCGCCGCATCGACCGGCGGGACGAACAGCAGATGGCGGGCGGGATCGAGGCCGGACGCGGCAAATGCGGCACTCAGCCGGGTCCGCAGCAGTCGCGCATTGGGGTCGTTGCGGGGATCACCGATGAACAGGAACCGGGCGGATGGAACCCGGCCGGCGATCGCCACCAGTACCCGATCATCGCGCGGATGGTATTTGAACAGCGACTGGCAGCAGACATAGACAACCGCATCGTCAGCCAGTCCGAGGGCGGACCGCGTGATGCGCCCGGTGTGATCGGGCAAGGGTTCGTAGTGGATGGACAGGTTCGGCAGCCGGATCAGCCGCTCGGTGTAGTGACGGTCGGCATCCTCCGGCTCCATCAGGTCGCTGGACAGGAAGTAGTCCATGGTCGGCAGCCCCGTGGTGACGGGATGTCCCCAGGCGACGCATTGCACCGGTGCCAGACGCAGGCAGGCCAGGCGAACCGCGGTGGGATGCATGCCGATTTCCGGATAGATCAGGACGTCCAGGTTATCGCCGGCGATCCGGCGCACCCATTCCGGCTCATCCGCCGGTCCGACATGGAACCGATCGGCGTGATTGGCCAAATCGGCGCTCATCGAGTCCTGGCCCTCGCCCAGGTGATACAGCGTGACGTCGAACCGATCCCGATCCAGATGCCGGACCCAGCCGCCGAACAGTTTCGAGATCGAATGCAGATGCATATAGGCGGTGGCGAACCCGATCCGGATGCGGCCGGGACGCCGAACCCTGATCGGCTGATGGACGGATTCCGCACGCGCGCCCATCATGCGGCTGACGATGCCGCCATAGGCAGCCTGCAACGCCCGGTCGTCGTGGCCCTGGTACGCAAGGTAGAACGGTTTCGCGTTACCCACCTGTTCGGCGCCCGCAACCAGCGCCGCCGCATCCGCTTGCGCCACCTGGCGTTCCAAAGCGGCGATTTCCGCGGTGTAGGCAGCGCGACGTTTGGCGACTTCCGCCTCCGACCCGTGCACGACCGCAAGATGCGCCATGGCCCGCGACAGACGCGCGCCAAGGTCGGCGGGATCGGCCGCCAGGCGTGCATCCAGCAGCCGCAGCGCCTGGGTCTGATGACCGGCGATGCGCAACCGGTTGGCCATCCGCACCAGCGACGCATGACCCGGATCCAGTGTCGCGGCGCGTCCGACAGCGGCCTCGATGATCGCTTCCTGCCCGCTCGGGATCGCCCGTTCCGCCAGGGACAGCGCAACGCCCGCCGCCCCGCCGCGATCACCGGACGCTTCCAGCAACGCGGACAACGCGTGATAGGACGCCACATATTCGGGATGTTCGGTCACGTTCCGCCGTTGCAGCGCGGTCGCTTCCTCAACCCGACCGAGCGTGGCGAGGACGGTCGCGATATTGTGGGTCAGACGAGGGCTCGGCGCCAGCGCGTCGGCGGCCTGCAACAGCGGCAACGCAGCGGCCGCATCGCCGCGTTGGAACCGCGCCAGGCCGAGACCTTGCAAAGCCTCTCCCGACTGCGCCGAGTCCAGGGCGGCGCGGTAGCCGGCCTCCGCGCGGTCCAGTTGGCCGGCCTGAAGCTGGCGTTGCGCCTCCGCCACCACGGTGGGCGCGGGCGCCGTCGCGCCGGAGGGATTGAACGCGCAGCCGCGGCAGATTTCCGGTTCTTCGTCGAAATAGGACTCCAGAAAGCGGCGAACCCCCGGGGCGTGCCAGGCCTGCTGGAACGAGACCTCCGCCAGATTGACGCGGCCGAACAGGTCGGGGTCGTTGGTCAGGCAGCAGGGCGTGAGGAAACCGCCGACCGTCACATAGGCGGCGCGAAACGGCCGGCGGCAACGGCTGCCATCCGGGGTCAGCGCGGCGGCTGGCAGCAGGGTCAGGTCTGGCAGCCGCTGACGCAGCGCCAGGATCGTCGCCGCAGCCGATCGGAGTTCGGCGCGGTCAAGGGCCATGGCCTCGGTGGTTGGCGCATAGCTGACCAGCGGCTGGATTTCGATCACCCGGGCGCCCAGCCCATGCAAGCGCGTCACAAGATCGGGCAATTCGGCGACGTTGCGCCGGCTCAGGACAATGGACAGGGTCAGTCCGCTGAACAATCCCAACAGCGCCGGGATCGCGGCGCGAAGTTCGGCAGTGTCGGTGCCGGCACGCAACGCTTCGGCCGTGACAGGATCCAGGCTGTCGACCGAGACGCTGATGTGGTTCAGCCCGATCTGACGCAGGTGGCGATAATAGTCGACCTCCCGCGCCAAAGCGTTGGTGTTGAAGCTGATGACACCGAACTTCCCGGTTGCCCGTGTGGCGGCGACCAGGTCCGGCAATTTCGGATGCAGGGTCGGCTCGCCGATCCCTTGCAGGACGATGGCATCGGCTGGCGGCGCGTTCGCGATCACGGCCGCGAAGCGCTGGACCGGCATATGGGCGTTACGCCAGGTGCCGGAAGCCATCCCGATCGTGCGCTGGCACCCCACGCAGCGCAGGTTGCAGCCGGTGGTGATCTCGATTTGCAACCGACGCAATCGCCGCGGTTCGGCGAACAGGTTGACTTGGGACATTTTGGCCGCCTGTCACCGATACATAAAGCCGAGGATAACCGTGCCGCCGGTTCAGGCGGCGGCGCGCATCGCCAGGCGTTCTGGGATCGCGGAGAATTTCTCCAGCATGTCTCCCTCCAACTCGAAGGCGACGTGCAGCAGATCGTCGTCGGACTCGCGAACCACGAACGGCAGTTCGAAACCGATGCCTGCCATCCGCAGCTTGCCTCGCATGTTCGGCGCCATCGTGCCGCCGTCCCGGATCGCGGCCCCGCCGGCGGAGATATCGACCAGGCGCGCGACCCGCAGTTCGGATCCGATGGTCAGGTGGCAGGGCAGATCAACGCCGAACCGGTCCGCCTGCCGGCGATCCACGTCGTCGCTGGACGTTCGCACCACCCGAACCAGCGCGTGCTTTAGATCGGATACCGAATTGGCCAGGTTCGCCGCCGTGTCATGCACATGTGCGGCATCCGCGCCGGTGTTCCTGGCTTCATCGGACACGTCCTGGATGCGGTTGGTGACCGCGTTGGCTGCCTCGGCTGTCTGAGCCACGGAGCGCGCAATCTCCGCCGTCGCCGCACCCTGCTCTTCGACCGCGGCGGCGATCGATCCCGCGACGGCGTTGATCTGGGTGATGGTCTCCTCGATCCGACCGACGGCTTCGACGGATGCGTTGGTGGCGGCACGCACCTCATTGATATGTTGAGAGATTTCGCCGGTTGACCGTGCGGTTTGCGCCGCCAGTTGCTTGACCTCCGACGCAACCACGGCGAAGCCCTTGCCGGCGTCACCGGCGCGGGCGGCCTCAATGGTGGCATTCAGCGCCAGCAGGTTGGTTTTGGCGGCGATCTCCCCGATCATGTCGGCCACCGCGCCGATGCGCATCACGGTTTCGTTCAGGGCTTCGATGGTGCCGCGTGCCTCGCCACCGGCGGTCACGGCCTGGCTGACCAGGGTGGTGGACTGCTGCATCTGGCCGCTGATCTCGCGGATCGAGGCGGCGAGTTCTTCGGCGGCGCTGGCCACCGTTTGGACCGTGGACAGGGCCTCGTTAGCGGCTTCCGCGGCGGCCTGGGCGGATCGAGTGGTGCTTTCGGCGCGCGCGCTCATGCCGTTCGCGGTGTCTTTCATTTCCTCGGCGCGATTGCTCACGTCGTTCAGGGCGGTGACGGTCTCGCTCTCGATCGTCTCGGCCATCTTCACCAGTGCCGCGGATTTCTCCTGTTCGGTACGCACGCGCTGGTCTGCCTGTTGGGCCTGGGCCGCATCGGCCGCGACCAGATTTTCCCGCAGGATCGCCAGGGTTTTGCCCATCTCTCCAATCTCATCGCGTCGTGCCGCCTCCCGCACCTCGATCGTCCGGTCCCCGTCGGCGAGTTGACGCATGGCTGTTCGCAAAAAGCCGAGCGGACGGGTGATGCCGCGGGCGGTGAGGAAGGTGACCAACAGGCCGACGATCAGTGCGGCACCGGTCATGATCCATATCATCCGGATCGTGCCTTCCGCGGTGGCCTGCGCGCGGACAACGAATTCTGCCGCCTTGTTGTTCGCAAACGTCAACATCGTGGCCACGGATTTGGACGCGTTGTCGAGTTGCTGGACCATATCGCCGTCAATGAGGCGCGCCGCTTCTTCAGGCTTCCGCTGATTGACCAGGGATACCGCCGACTCGATGCCGGCCAGGTATGGGGCAACGGCATCGCGCACAGCCTGAATATCCGCCTTCGGACCCAGATAGGCCTGGGCCGCGGCGTCCAGGGCCTGCTGAAGTTCCCGCAGCATCCGGGTCTTTTCCGCCATGTCGACGTGATGGCCCAGACCCTCGCCGCCGCCTACGTGGAACACATCCATCAGCGACACCAGCTCAAATCGTGCGGCGGACAGGCTCTTGGTTACCGTAAACGGGTGTTTGTAAAGCAACTCGGTTGCACGCGCGGTGGATGCAACGTCGCGGGACGCCCAGATGCCAAGCCCCACGATCATGGCCAGCATCACGAAAAAGCCGAGCGCCAGTCGGTGCCAGATTCGAAAGGTGGCGCGCGACATCGATCGACTGGGCTGGGCGGAGCGGGACATCGGGCGTTCTCCATGGGACGTGCCGACCCAGGGAAGCAGAAACTCCCTAATCCAATGTTAATGCCGCAGGTCGCCCGCGACGCGCGCCGGGGGTTACGAGTCCTGGTCCAGGCTGAAGCCCGCGTAATGCAGCGGCTTGGCCATTTGCACGATACCGCCGAAATACTGGTCGTCGAACGGGTCCTCGGCGTAACCGGCGCTCTCGTAGAAACCGGCGGCCTCGGGTGTCGAATACACCACTGCCTTGCCGCATCCGATGGCACGGGCGAACGCCTCGGCCTCTCTCAGCAAGGCTCTGCCATGGCCGTGGCCTTGGCTTGCGGGATCGATGCCGACCAGGCGCAGGGCGGCCGACCCACCGTCCAGGTTGTCGATCCGGATGGTGCCGACAGGGCGGTCGCCGCACCAAAGCAGCAGGGGGTGATGTCCGGGGGACAGGTCATCGCCGTCGGTCCCGTCTTCGTCTTCCAGTTCCACCCGGCGGCGGATCGCGTGGAAGGTTTCCCACTCCGCCTCGGTCGCCGGGCGGGTCAGCCGGTAGGAGGCGCCGTCGGGTCGGTTGTGGGGCCTGTCATCATGCATCGACCGCCAGCCTGCACAATCCTCACCGCGCGGCAAGTCGGCTGAAACTGATCATGGCGGCGACCCCGGCGAATATGGAGGCCAGCACCAAGGTCCAGGTCGTGCCATCGTCGGGGCGAGCGGTGAACAGCATGCCGACGACGGCGGCGCCGACGGTCTGGCCGAACAGGCGCGCGGTGGCCTGCATGCCGCTGGCGCCGCCGGTGCGGGCGGGCGGCGCGGAAGTCAACAGGGCTCGGTTGTTCGGCGTGTTGAAGAACGCGAATCCCAGGCCGCATATCGTCATCCGCCAGGCGATGTCGAAGGTCGAAGGGTCGTCAGGCAACTGGCTGAGCGAGGCGAGACCCAGGCTCATCATGATCATGCCGCCGCCGCCCAGGATGCCGGCCGGATACCGATCGGCCAGCCGGCCGACGAAGGGCGCGCACACCGCGACGGTCAGCGGCCAGGGGGTCATCAGCAGTCCGGTCATCACCTGGTCCAGGTGCAACCGATCCTGGAACAGGAAGGGCAGCGAGACCTGTGCCATGGATTGCGCGATGAAGGAGCAGATGGAGGTCACGACCGACAGCGCGAACAACGGGATGCGCAGCAGGTCCACCGGCAGCAGGGGGGAGGTCCTCGCCATCTGCCGCATCACCAGGAAGGTGCCGGCGACCGCGGCGATCACGAACTGGACCGAGACATGCGTCAGTGTGTCGCCATGACCAAGCTCGGAGATCGCGATCAAGAGGCTGCCGATGGCGACGGCCTGGAGCGCGGCGCTGGGCAGGTCGAATTTGGTGCCGGAATGCGGGGTATCCGGCAAAGCGCGCCAGGCGATCACCGCGGCGACAATGCCGAGCGGGACGTTGACCGCGAAGAGCCAGGGCCAGGGTGCGACGGCGAGGATCGCCGAGGCCACGCTGGGACCGGCGGCGGAGGCGATGGAGCCGATCGTGGCGTTGATCCCGACGCCTCGGCCGAGCCAGCGGCGCGGATAGATGAAGCGGATCAGGGCGCTGTTGACACTCATGATGCCGGCCGCGCCGAAGCCTTGCAGGATGCGGGCGGCGATCAGCACGGGCAGCGAGTCGGTCAGGGCGCAGAAGAAGGAGGCGATGGTGAAGACCACCAGGCCCCAGCGATAGACGAGCCGGTAGCCGAAGATCTCGCCCAGGGACGACAGCGGCAGCAGGGACACGGTTACCGCGAGTTGGAAGGCGTTGACCACCCAGATGGAATTTGCCGCGGAGGTCTGGACGTCACGCGCGATCGCCGGCAGGGCGACATTGGCGATGGCGCCGTTGAGCACCGCCAGGGTCAGGCCCAGTCCAATCGTCAGGATGGCCCAGCCTCGTTGTGGAAACGGCAACCCATCCGGTGGCGAGGACGGGTTCGGCGCTTCGCCCATCAGGCCGGGACCAGCCGGGGCAGGGCGGTCACCACGTCGTCCACCGGCAGTCCGGACAGGTCCGGCCGGCGCAGAATGGTGACCGATGGGCCTCGGGGTGCGCACAGAACCGGATCGGAATCGTGGGAGAACAGCACGATCGAGGGGCATCCGACGGTCGCGATCAGGTGCATTGGTCCGGTGTCATTGCCCACGGACAGGCAGGCGTGTCGGGCCAATTCCGCCAGATCGCCGAAATCGGTCTGTCCTGTCAGGTCGATGGCCGCGTCAATGCCGGCCGCCAATGCGCCCTCGCCACGGCTTCCCACCACGATGGGTGTGATCCCGCGCTCCACCAGGATCCGGGCGAGTGCGGCGTAGCGATCGACGGGCCAGCGCTTTGCCGGACGCCTGGGGGAACTGCCCGGCACCAGCAGCGCATAGTCGCGGGGCAGGCCGAACCGGGCGACATTGCCGGTGCACCAGGACAGATCGGGCGGGGGAACATCCTCGATCCCCGCCTGGCGCAGTTGTTCGGCCTGGCGTTCATGGTCGTGCCAGGTGTTCCGCAGCGGATTGCGGTCGGGAAGCGAGCAGCCGGGCGCGATCCCCGACCAGGCGGGGCGGCTCGCGCGCGGGAACAGTCGGAAATAGCGGGATGACCGGCCGGAGGTCTGCAAATCGTAGACCCGGTCGAAGCGGCCGGCGACCAGCATCCGGCGCAGCCTCATGACCCCGGGAATGTTCCACCATGGTGGTTTTTGGTCTACCAGAACGCGGTCAAAATAGGGAGATGAGGCAAACCAATTGGCGAACGGCGCGGTGGTCAGGACTGTGATCTCGGCCTTGGGATGGTGTCGGCGGATGGCCGCGTATGGACCCAAAGAAAGGATGACATTGCCGAACGCACCCAGTTTGACGACGAGGATGCGCTGATCAGGCATCGCCACCGGATCGGTCAGATTTGCTGCAGTGCCGCATACGCCCTGCCTATCAGCCCACCCCGCCCTCGGCAATCGGCGCCGGATAGGTCCGCGCCCAGTGTTGCGCGATATCCAGCCGCCGTGTGACCCAGACTCCGCTGAAACGACGGATGTGATCCAGCAAACGCTCCAACCCCGCCGCCCGCGCCGGATGGCCGATCAGACGCATATGCAGGCCGATCGACAGCATGCGTGGCTGGGTCCGGCCCTCCCGATACAGGAAGTCGAACGCATCGCGGCAATAGTGGAAGAAGTCGTCCCCGGTCCCGAATGCGCCTCGCCCGAACTTGGCGTCGTTGGTGGACAGGCTGTACGGCACGATCAAATGCGGCTTGCCGCTGACCTGGGTCCAGTATGGCAGTTCGTCGTCGTAGGCGTCGGAATCGTAGAGGAAGCCGCCTTCCTCCACCAGCAACCGCCTGGTGTTCACGCCGGGGCCGCTGCGGCAGTACCAGCCGAGGGGACGTTCCCCCATGGTCTGACGCAAAGACGCGATGGCCCGGGCGATCCGTTCGCGTTCGACGTCTTCGGCCAGTTCGAAATGCTTTTCCCAGCGCCAGCCGTGGCAGCAGACGTCGAAGCCGGCGTCGCGGATCGCGGCGGCGGCGGGGGGATTGCGTTCCAGGGCCAGGGCGCAGCCGAAGACCGTCAGCGGCAGGCCGCGTTCGGCGAACAGGCGCAGGATCCGCCAGAATCCGACGCGGCTGCCATAGGCGAACATGCCCTCGGCCGCGAGGTCACGACCGACCACGCCTGGGCTGCTGGCGCCGTATTCGGTCAGGCCCCATTCGGAGGCCGGATCGCCATCGGGGACCGAGGGTTCCGACCCTTCCTCAAAATTCAGCACGAAATTGACGGCCACACGGGCTTCGCCCGGCCAATGCGGGTTGGGTGGGTTGGCGCCGTAGCCGATCAGATCCCGGTCCATCGCAATCCCTCCTGTGTCGGTGGCACGCGCAGACGCTTGCGTGCGCCGAGCACATTAGGGCGTGTTTGCGTTGTCCTCAACGCGAACCGGACGGGGCGCCGCGTTGGGTCAGTCCCAGGCGGCGAGGCTCGCGATCTGGGCCAGGCCATACGCCGCCGCCTGCCCGTCATGGCGTTCCGCATAGCCACCGCAGGCCGCGATCGCCGTCGCATAGAGGGAGGTCAGGTCCGGATCGCCGATGACCTGCACCACGGCCTTCCCGTCCGTTTGGCCCAAAGCCGAACGGATTTCGTGGCCGATGAGAAGGCCGGAGAGATAGGCGGGCGAGTCGGTTTCGGACAGCTCCCCAGTCAGCGCGCGGGAGCGGACGCCGAACAGATGATGCAGCAGCCCGCCCCGATCGGCGGAACGGCGCAACCCGGCCTCGAATGGCACCCCTCCTGCAGGGCCGTCGCGCATCATGCGGCCCAGGATGGTGTGGCCGCGCAGGGCCGCGAAGACTTCGCCGGTCATGTGGGTGGTGAAGCTGGTGATGCGGCCTTCTTGCACGGTCACCCATTTGGAATGGGTGCCGGGCAGGCAGGCCAGGCCGCCGGACCGCATCAAAGTGGGGATGCCCAGGACCTGGGTTTCCTCGCCGCGCATCACCTCGGGCACGCTGGAGGAATCGGTGCCGGACAGGCCGGGGACCAGTTTGACCTTGGCCCAGTCGAACGGAATGTCGATCAACGCGGCGGCGAGGTCGGGCAGGCCGGCGGGGCAGGGGAGGTAGGGCGCCTCCACCCAGCCCTGGCGGCTGCCGATCATGCCGGACAGCAGCACATGTTCCTCCCCGGCGGCGAGCCAGGGGCCGATTTCTTCGCGCAAGGTGTCGCCGAAGCGGGCGTCGGGGACGTTCATGATGCCGCGCTGGCTGATGCGCCGGTCGCGGATGGTGCCGTCCCTGGTGACACGGAACGCGCGGAAGCTGGTGGTGCCCCAATCGATGCCGATCATCCGACGTCCTCCCGGGGGTGTGACGCGGCGGACTATAGCGTGGATTGAGGGCGGGAGGCGATGGTGGGTCGATGGCTTATCGGTGTCCCGATCAGACGGACCTATCCGTCGGGATCGGAACACCGGATCGGGGAAAAGCCTATTTCGCGGCCATCGCGTCCATGCCGGCCTTGGCGATCACACCATCCTGTCCGCCGGTGCCGCCGCTTACTCCGATGGCGCCGATCAATTTGCCATCGACGACGATCGGCAATCCGCCCTCGGACGCCGCGCCGGCGAACAAGCCGAGCAGGCTGAGGGTGGCGGGGGAGCCGCTGTTGACGGCGTTGGCGAGAAGCAGGGTCGGCCGGCGCAGCATGGCGGCGGTGCGGGCCTTTGCCTGGGAAATCGCGATGGACGCGTATTGGGTGTTATCGAGCGTTGCATGCGCGATCAGGTTGCCCGAGGGATCGACCACCGTGATCGCCATCTTCCAGTGGCGCTTGTTGGCTTCGGCCGCCGCGGCGGTGATGGCCTTGTGCGCCTGGTCCAGGTTGATGGGTGTGCCGTAGGGGATGTCGAAGGGCATGGCGTCGGGGATGGGTGCCGGGGCGGCGGGGGCTGCCGGTGCCTGGGCGTGGGCGAGTTGTGGGGCGATCGGGGCAGCCAGAAGCGCGGCGCCGATCGTGGCCAGGACGAGGTTCTTACGCATGGATGTTTCTCCCGTTGGATTATTAAGGTTCGACTGGATTATCGTTTGATGCCGGGCGGCCCGGTTTATTCCTTGCGTGGTGTCATTGGCCCGGGTTCGGCGCCTTATAGTAACCGGCCGAAACAATGACCCGTAGGCGTCCCCTCATCGTCATTAGCGGGCATGATCCGGCAACCCGCCCCCTGCTGTTGAAGCGTAGGTTGCCGGATCAAGTCCGGCAATGAGTGCGTCCGTGAGGACGCTTTGTCAGCGGGGTGCAAGTCCCCGTCTGGGTTGGTCGCAACCCAGCAATCGAAGGTAACTGCGTCGTCGTGAGACTTCGTGGAGAGCAACCGGAG
>CALQHT020000065.1 GCA_943330455.2 Nitrosovibrio sp. Nv4
CGTGCTGAGCTGTGCACGTTCTTCATCGCTGAGCTTCACGACGTACTTCTTTACAGAACTTTGTTTCGCGGTCACGACTCATCTCCGCATTCTTCCGGGAGGAGCGAGTCCGAAATTCACGACAAAATCAATGACGGGGGGCACTAGGCCAGAAATCGGTCCACAGCGAACACGTCACCGGTTAAACAGCGCGACGGCATTTCAAAAAGAAAGTGTTCCGATTTTACCCGACCACGTATATTCCAATAAACGGACCAACCTTGTCCCTTGAAAGTTGTTCTCTTGGGCCCTGGGGAAGGAACGGGGCCATTCCAACGATCAAGTCTGCAATTGATATTTCCACCATCCTGGCCTGTGGATGAACGTCCCTGAGCCATCTGAATATCATCAAGGCCACCACCACCCCGGGTTTTGGTGGTCCCGATCAAGCGACTTAACCCATCACCACGGTGCCACGGCGATCCCACCCGGTGGAGAAGTTCCCGGCACACCGGCTTATGGCTGATAGCTGAGCCGGTTGCGTCGGCAAACCGAGCCTCAAGCCGATGTGGACAAACTCGTTATGTTCCGTTTCAGGCGCTCTGGAACCCCCTGCCATCCCTCCCAGGCACTCCGCCCATCAGGCGTCCTTACACCCGATGCACAATCCCCGGCCGGCTATCTATTGATTTTTGTCAATCCCCATCTTGCCTAGCGTCGGCGATGTTTCAGTCGCTATAAGGGACACAAGAGACAGGGAGAGTACCATGATGGCCCGTGGTGTCCGGACAATCGTCCGGTTGGGAGTCGTATTGTCCGGCCTGACAGCGCTGTCCGGTGGAAGCGTCATGGCGCAATCCCTGGCGATCGCATCCTCGGCGCCTGTCACCAGCATCGACCCGCATTATCATACGTTCGGTCCGAACGCGTCGCTGCATCATCATATCTATGAACCGCTGATCCAACGTGATGCGCCGGGAAATCTGAAGCCCGGCCTGGCGACAAGCTGGAAGCTGCGTGACGACAAGACCTGGGAATTCAAGCTACGCAACGTGACCT
Organism: Nitrosovibrio sp. Nv4; assembly: GCA_943330455.2. GTDB lineage: Bacteria > Pseudomonadota > Alphaproteobacteria > Acetobacterales > Acetobacteraceae > Rhodopila. The sequence goes on from CALQHT020000065.1 coordinate 1,039, forward strand.
ATCACAACGGTGAGAAATTCACTGCTGAGGACGTTGCCTACTCCCTTGACCGCGTGCCGAAGGTCAAGAACAGCCCGGCGTCGTTCCAGATCTATACCCGCGCGGTTGTGGCCGTCGAAATCGTGGACCCGCAGACCATCCTGCTGAAAACCGCCACGCCCTATCCGCTGCTGCCGCAGGACATCTCTCAGATCTTCATCATTCCCCGTAGTCTGGGTGCGGAACCGGCGACCGAGGACTTCAACAACGGCAAGAACGCGATCGGCACCGGCGCCTATCGCTTCGTGTCGTACCGTCCCGGTGAGAAGATCGAGCTTGAGCGCAACGATACCTATTGGGGCGAAAAGCCGCATTGGAAGACGGTCAACTACCGCATCATCAGCAATGACGGTGCTCGCACGGCATCCCTGCTGGCCGGTGATGTCGGCATCATCGAGTTCGTGCCACCCGTCGATATCCCCAATCTGCGCAAGGACAGCCGGGTTTCCCTGTCGGAGGTCGTGAGCAACCGATCCATCTTCCTGTGGCTCGATCATTCACGCGAAGGACCGACGCCGTTCGTCACCGGACCCAATGGTGAGATCCTGGAAAAGAACCCGTTGAAGGACCGGCGCGTCAGACTGGCTCTGTCGATCGCGATCAACCGGCAGGCGATCGTCGACCGGGTGATGGAGAACACGGCCATCCCTACCGGGCAATATCTGCGCCCCGGTGCTCCGACCTACGTGCCCGACCTGAAGCCGCAACTCTATGATCCGGAGCGCGCGAAAAAGCTGCTGGCCGAGGCTGGATTTCCCAAGGGATTGCGGATCAGCCTGCACGGGCCGAATGATCGCTACGTCAATGATGCCAAGATCATCCAGGCGGTCGGCCAGATGTGGCAGCGCATCGGCGTGCAAACCACGGTCGAGGGCCTACCCTGGAGCAACTTCGTCGCCCGCGCCGGCAAACAGGAATTTTCCGCGTTCCTCCTCGGCTGGGGCGTATCCAGCGGTGAAGGCACCAATCCCCTCCGTGCCCAAATCGCAACCTGGAATCCTCAGCGTGGTCTCGGTACTGCCAATCGCGGCCGATATTCCAACCCGGCTGTCGATACGTTGATTGATCAGGCGATGGCGACGATGGATGACGGTGCGCGGGAAAAGATTGTCCAACAGGCGATGCGTATGGCGATGGAGGACGTTCCGGTCGTCCAATTGCACCTGCAGAAGAATATCTGGGCCACCCGAAAGGGCCTCAGCTATGAAGCGAGGGTCGATGAAGAAACCTTGGCCATGGGCGTGAAACCGACGAAGTAGACCCAGATGCTCACATGGATCGTTCGCCGGCTGTTTCAGGCGTTCTTCGTTGTCGTGGCGATGACGGTGATCGTCTTCGTCGGCGTGCATGTCATTGGTAACCCGGTCGATATCCTGATCTCGCCGGAAGCGGATCAGGCCGAACGCGCGCGGATCATCGCGGAGATGGGCCTCGATCAGCCGCTCTGGAAGCAGTATTTCTTTTTCGTCAATGACGTTCTGCACGGCAATATGGGTCGCAGCTTCGTCTTCAATGAGCCAGCGCTGAAACTGATCGGCAGCCGCATGCCGGCGACCTTGGAGCTGGCCGTAACGGCGGTCCTGTTCTCCATATGCTTCGGTGTACCCTTGGGGCTGTATGCGGGTTTGAAACCGGACAGTGTGGCCGGACGAGCCATTATGGCTGGCAGTATCCTGGGGTTTTCGTTGCCCAGTTTCTGGGTCGGGCTGATGCTGATCATGACGTTCGCGGTGCATCTGGGTGTCTTGCCCAGCACCGGCCGTGGTGAAACCGCGGCGATGTTCGGCATCCAGTGGTCATTCCTGACCTGGGACGGCTTGCGCCACATGTTCATGCCAGCGTTGAACCTGTCGTTGTTCAACATCTCGCTCGTCTTGCGGCTGACCCGCGCCGGTGTGCGCGAAACCTTGCCCATGGACTATATCAAGTTCGCTCGCGCTAAAGGTCTGACCCCCAGGCGGGTCATCCTGGTGCATGTGCTGAAAAATATCATGATCCCCGTGGTAACAGTGGTGGGGTTGGAGTTGGGCTCCACCATTGCCTTCGCCGTGGTGACTGAAAGCGTGTTCGCCTGGCCGGGTATGGGCAAGCTGATCATCGACAGCATCAACGTGTTGGATCGGCCAGTGATCGTCGCCTACCTGATGATGATCGTGCTGCTGTTCATTACGATCAATCTGGTGGTGGATATCATCTACACCATCCTGGATCCGCGGGTTCGGCTGGAGACGAAAGCGTGAGCGGCGGCAACAGGGCGGACTGCCGATGACGATGACACCATTACCACGTGGTCTTGACGCATGAGCACCACCGTCGCCCCCGCCGTTCGGGAGGAAACCCCATTCCGGCGTTTCGTGTCCGAATTCGCGGCATCGAAGCTTGCCTTGGTAGGTCTGGTGGGGTTCACCATCATTGCCCTCCTGGCAATCCTCGCGCCATGGATTACTCCACAGAACCCGTATGATCTGGCGCAGCTCGACATCATGGATGGACGTCTGCCGCCAGGGTCTCCGTCCATGGCCGGCTATACCTATCTGTTGGGCACGGATGACCAGGGCCGGGACATGTTTTCCGGCATGCTCTACGGGTTGCGCATCAGCCTGATGGTCGGGGTCGGGTCAGCCCTGTTCGCCGCCGTGGTCGGGTCCAGCCTCGGGCTGCTTGCCGCCTATGTCGGAGGGCGAACCGACACGATCGTCATGCGCATCGTGGATTTGCAGCTCTCATTCCCGTCGATCCTTGTGGCACTGATGATCCTCGCCGCCTTGGGCAAGGGCGTCATGAATGTCGTCTTCGCGCTGGTGATGGTGGAATGGGCCTATTACGCCCGCACGGTGCGCGCCACCGCGATGGTGGAACGACGACGCGAGTATATTGAGGCCGCCGAATGCCTTGCGCTGCCCTATCGCCGGATCATGTTCTATCATCTGTTGCCGAATTGCCTGCCGCCGTTGATCGTCATCGCCACCCAGCAGGTTGCTCGCGCCATCGCGCTGGAAGCCACTCTGTCATTCCTCGGTCTCGGGGTTCCGATCACCGAGCCATCACTCGGTCTGCTGATCGCCAACGGTTATCAATACATGTTGTCGGGCAAATACTGGATCAGCTTCTATCCGGGCATCGCCCTGCTGCTGACGATCGTGTCCATCAACCTCGTCGGAGACCAATTGCGAGACGTCCTCAATCCGCGGCTGAAGCGATGACCGTCACCCTGGAAGTGCGCAACCTGCGTACGCATTTCTTTACCCGCGCGGGCATCGTCAAGGCGGTGGACGACGTGTCCTTCAAGGTCGAACGAGGCCAGGTCCTCGGCCTGGTCGGCGAATCCGGGTCCGGCAAGTCGGTCACCGGGTTTTCCATCATCGGTTTGGTCGATCCGCCCGGCCGCCTCGCCGGCGGGTCTATCCTGTATCGGGGACAGGACCTGGCGAAGATTTCCGAAGAGGAAATGCGCTCCCTGCGTGGCAACCGCATCGCCATGATCTTCCAGGACCCGATGATGACCCTCAACCCGGTCCTGCGCATCGACACTCAGATGATCGAGGCCGTGCAGGCCCACACCAATGCCTCCCATTCCGAAGCATGGACCCGATCCCGCGACGCGCTCGGCATGGTCGGCATACCCAGCCCAGAGGAACGGTTGCGGTCCTATCCGCACCAGTTTTCCGGCGGCATGCGCCAGCGCGTGGCAATCGCCATCGCATTGCTACACAACCCAGACCTGCTGATTGCCGACGAACCAACGACCGCGTTGGACGTCACCATCCAGGCACAAATTCTCGCGGAAGTGCAGAAACTCGCCACTGAACACGGCACCGCACTGATCTGGATCACGCACGACCTGTCGGTGATCTCCGGCCTGGCAGATAGGATCGCGGTCATGTACGCGGGCCGCATCGTGGAGGCAGGCGAAGCCTCCACCGTTCTTGACCGACCGGCCCACCCCTACACGCATGGATTGATCGGCAGCGTGCCCAGTCGCAACAAGAAGGGCGAGAAGCTGCGGCAAATCCCGGGCATGACTCCCAGCCTGCTGAACCTGGGTGTCGGCTGCGCATTCCGCACTCGCTGCGCACGCGCCACCGCTGTCTGCGAGCAGGAACCGCCCGAAACGTTGATTCCTCCCGAACGGATCGTGCGCTGCTTCCATCCGATGCAGGATGTCGCGGCATGAACGAACCCATCATTGAACTCCGCGGTGTCTCCAAGCGCTTCGGCCCCAGCTACGACGCCGCCGCACGCGTGGCGCGGAGCCTGTCCGCCCGTTTCGGATCGCCGCCGCGCAACGAAACCGTCCGCGCCGTCGATATGTTCGACATGACGGTGATGCGTGGAGAGGTCGTCGGTCTGGTCGGTGAATCGGGCTGCGGCAAATCCACTATCGGCCGCATGGTCGCCGGGATCATGCCGCCGACCGAGGGACAGGTGCTGTTCAAGGGCAAGGACATCGTCTCCCTGTCAACCGAACAGGCGAAGGACGCCAAGCTGAAGGTCCAGATGATTTTTCAGGACCCCTACGCATCCTTGAACCCGCGTATGAGGGTGGAAGACATCGTCGGTGAGGCCCCGCGCTATCATGGAATGGTGCCCAAGGGCGGCGGGGACGACTACCTGGACGCACAACTCCAGCGGGCTGGATTGGATCCGGCGTTCAAGCGCCGCTACCCGCACCAGTTTTCCGGTGGCCAACGCCAGCGCATCGGCATCGCGCGTGCCTTGGCCGTGCAACCGGAATTCCTGGTTTGCGATGAGGCGGTGGCCGCGCTGGACGTCTCAATCCAGGCCCAAATTCTGAACCTGTTCATGGATCTGCGGCGCGATCTGGACCTGACCTATTTGTTCATCAGCCACGATCTTGGCGTGGTCGAGCATCTGTCCGATCGCGTGCTGATCATGTATCTTGGCCGCATCGTCGAATCGGCGCCCGCCGAGGAAGTGTTTGCTCACCCGAATCACCCCTACACCCAGGCATTGCTGGCCGAAGTACCCCGGATCGAGGCTCGAAAGCGGCGTTTCACCGCGATCAAGGGCGAAATCCCGAGCCCGATGAACCCGCCCCCGGGCTGTCATTTCCATCCGCGCTGCCCGCATGCGATGCCGCGTTGCTCGGTCGAAGCGCCGGTGTTGAAAGAGGTCGCGTCCGGGCATCGAAGCGCATGTCACCTCAACGATATGGGGTAGTTTGCGACCCGGCGATGATGAGGGCGCGCTATAAGTCCGTTGGCATTGGTCAATCAATGTTGCCCGTTCATTGGACCATGGCCTGGACTGTTCCAGACCGCTGACGGGACCTGTATGATCCCGAAAAGGGGGAAAGACCGATGAAACTGTGGTATCAAAGCATGACCCGCCAGTCGGAGTGGGGCACCTATCCGGCAGTGCTGCGCGGCATCCTGGACCAGATCAAGGAGCCCGACACTGAGATCCATGTCGCGGGCATTACCGAAATCGGTGGGGTCGGGGACCAGTATCGCTACCTGGAATTCCTCGAAACCGGAGAGGTTCTTAAGAACGTCCATCGCGCCCAGAACGAGGGGTTCGATGCCTTCCTGGTCGGCAACATCGCCGATCCCGGCTTACGGGAGGCCAAGGAAATCGCCGACATCCCGGTGCTCGGCCTGTGCGAGTCGGCGATGCACATGGCCTGCATTATGGGGGCTAATTTCTCCTTCGTGACCATCAACGAGAAATTCACCCCGCGCATTGTCGAAAACGTCCATCGCAGCGGCTTGACCAGTCGATTCACCGGCGCCAACCGCATGAATGTCGCGCGTCTCACCGACCTCGCTGCCGCCTTTGAGCCAGGACCGGCCCAGGACGAAGTCGTTGCCCAGTTCAACGCGGCGGCCCGGAAGAACTCCGATGCGGGGGCTGAGATCGTTATCGCCGCCGGCGGGGTGGTGATGGCTCTGCTGGCACATGCCGGCATCCATGAAACCGAAGACGGTGTGCCGATCCTGAATGGCATCACCAATCTGGTTAAAATGGGCGAGACCGCGGTGAAGATGAGCCGTTTGATGGGCGGACGGTTCATTTCCAAGAAATGCACCTACGCGCCGCCGCCGCCGTCACTGATCAAAACATTCCGGGAGCATTATGGCGACTACATCTACCCGACGGTGAAGGCGCCATGAGCCTGGTTCTGCGGTCTGCCCTCGCCCCCTATCCGCATGTCCAGGCCTTGCTGGATGGCGGTGTCGCCTCCGACCGCTTCCGGTTCGATTTTGAGACGGTCGAGCTGATCACCCGTGCCTTCCGGCGAATGGTGCGGACCCTGGATTTCGATCTGTGCGAGATCGCACTGACCACGTTGGCCCAGGCGCATGCGCACGCCAAGCCAATCGTGGCGCTGCCTGTCGTGGTGATGCGGGGCTTCCATCATGCCGCGCTGGTGTGTCGGCAAGACTCGCCGATCCGAGGCCCGGTCGATCTGGTGGGTAAACGGGTTGGCGTGCGGGCGTTTTCGCAAACCACCGGGATCTGGGTGCGTGGCATCCTGCTGGATGAGTATGGGGTCGATCATCGAGCCATCACCTGGGTGACGCAGGAAGACGCGCATGTGCAGGAATACGTGGACCCGCCGAATGTCGTGCGTATCCGCCCCGACCAAAGTCTCAGTGCCATGCTGCTGGCGGGTGAGATCGACGCCGGCATCGCGTTGGCCGGACTCGATCCGGAACAGGTCCGCCCGGTCATACCGGATGCCGATGCCGCGGCCGCGGCGTGGTTCCGCAAGACAGGCGCCTATCCTGTGAACCATGTCGTTTGCCTCCGTTCGGCGCTTCGGGATGCGAACCCCTGGTTGCCAGCGGAACTGTTCCGGCTGTTTACCGAAGCCAAGGCTGCCGCCACCGAACCTTCAGCCGAGGCCCGTTATGCGGCGCTGCTCGGCGGCGATCCGTTGCCTTATGGGTTGGAAGCCAACCGGCGCGGGATCGAGTTATGCCTGCGCTACGCCGCCGAACAGGGGCTGGTGGGACGTGTCTATACGCCGGAGGATGTGTTTACAGAGGTATAGGGCCCTGACGCCAAGCGGCGGCGGGGTAGCGGGACTGCAGGCTCAAGGTTGGCGATTGAAACTGGCAAAGTCGCGTGTCGCCTACCTCTTCGGCGACGGTGGCTGGTCGCCTATGGCAGGACTTTGCCCGGGTTCATCAGTCCCATCGGATCCAGTGCCGCCTTGATCCGCTGCATCAGCGCCAACTCCGCGCCGCCTCGCCAATCCGGCATCATGTAGGGCTTCAGCTTGCCGATCCCGTGTTCGGCTGAGAAACTGCCGTCGAACTCCCGCACCACTTCATTCACCACGTCCATCAGGGCATGATCCTGGTCGAGGAACCAGGCGGGGTCGGAACCCACGGGCTGCTCCAGATTGAAATGGATGTTGCCATCGCCCATGTGGCCGAATGGGACGGCGCGGATGCCGGGGATCAGAGTCTCGCATGCGATGGTCGCCTTGCGGATGAACTCCGGCACTTTCGACACCGGAACGGAAACGTCGTTCTTGACGCTGGCGCCTTCGCGCTTCTGACCCTCGGAGTGTTCCTCGCGCAGGCGCCAGATCGCGGCGCGTTGCGCGTCGGATTCGGCCACGGCCGCATCGATCACGACCCCGTCGGTCAGGGCCTTTTCCAATACGTCTTCCATCGACTGACGCAGACCGGAATTGGGTCGTGGCGTGGCCAATTCCACCAGCACATAGAACGGAGCGGGGTGCGACAGCGGCAGGGTCGTGCCGGGGATATGTTTCAGCACGAATGCGGTCCCAGGACCGGACATCAACTCGAACGCGTTGATCGTGGCTGCGTCATGCGCCTGGAACCGGGTGAACAGATCCAGGGCGGCCTTGGGGGATTCAACCCCGCAGAATGCCACGGCGATCTCGCGTGGTTGCGGCGCCAGTTTCAGTACCGCAGCTGTAATGATCCCGAGGGTGCCTTCCGATCCGACAAAAAGCTGGCGCAGGCAATATCCGGTGTTGTCCTTGCGCAGTTTCCGCAGGCCGTTCCAGATGGTGCCGTCCGGTAGCACCACTTCCAGGCCCAGCACCAAGTCCCGCGCGTTCCCGTAACGAACCGTGTTGTTGCCACCGGCGTTCACCGCCAGCACGCCGCCGATCTGGGCACTGCCTTCGGAGGAAATGGACAGCGGCAGCAGGCAACCGGCATCCGCCACGGCAATCTGCGCGGCTTTCAGGGTAACCCCGGATTCGATCGTCAGGGTCATGTCGACCGGGTCGAGATCGCGGATGCGGGTCATCCGCACGGTGCTCAGGATCAACTCGGAGCCGTCCTCGGCCGGCACCGCGCCGCCGACCATCGACGTGTTGCCTCCTTGCGGCACGATCGGCGTGCCAGAGGCGGCACAGAGCCGGACGACCTCAGCCAGTTCCCTTGTGTCGGCCGGGCGGACGACCGCTTGTGTCCGACCTTTGTATAGACGACGCCAGTCCTCGGAATAGCTGGCGGTGTCGGTCGGATTGGTCAGGATGCCGCGATCGCCCACCACGGCGCGAATGGCGTCGAGCAGGGCGTTGGTCGGGGGCAGCGCGGTATCGGGCATCGGACGTTCCTTTCAGCCGGTGTTATGGGCTGAGTGTAACCCGGTTTCGGCCTGACCGGAACGGTGCCAGCGTGTGTACCAAGGGGGATGCGTGTCAGGGGCGTGCTCGTGAGACGTTTGTCAGGGAAGCACGCGAGAGACGAGCAGCAGTGACTGTGTGCGGCGGGTCGGCTCGCACAGACGGGCGTCGCTTTGGGCCGCCCGCGTGGCCCATTGGCAATTGGGCGGACAATTGGCCCAAGTGGAGCAACCGGCCTTTGGGTTGTGCGATACGCACCGCATATTGCCGGGCCGGACCTTGGCGAGCCCAAAGGACCGTCGACGCCGCGGTCGGACGGAACCATGATGGTTGGAGACGAGCGAGGTGCCTATTTTCCGGGCAGCCCAGAGCCTGGGTTAACAACTGGAATTTGTAATGAAACCCCCGGTATTCCACGCCTATCCGGAACGGAAACCGGGGTATTCCGCAGTGTTCCGTAACGATGGGTGGGCTCGTCCTACGCCTTGAGGGACCTTGCCAAGGAGCAAAAATTGGGGCGAATCAGGGCTCAAGGCAAAGGATTTGAGACAGAGGGCGAACAAACCCCAATTCGGCCAGAATAGTTCGATAGCACAGTGGAACAATGTGTTAACCATTGCACAGGGAATAGACAAACCATGCCATATCAAGGGGGTGCATCCCGACATTGAGAGAAATGCGATGGCGCCGCGGCGATCTCCCATCAGCAGGTCTAAACAGAAACCAGGTACTAAATTGATGTTTCGTCCGGCAGGTGGCGACAGTTTCACCACGGCGTATCGGCCGCCTGGCCGATGCTGAACTCATCATGGTGCTGAATCCTCACTCCATCATAGCCGAGCTTCACCAGACGAACCCTGAGACTTCAAGAAACACAACTATTACAATGGCCTGTTCTGACGGAGATGCCCTGGACAAGCCCGGGTATGACGATGAGGATGCCTCATTCGGTCGGAATGAGTTCGGCACCCGCCGAGCGCCTGACCCGTCTTGGTGAACCTGTCTCCACGGGCAGTTCCAGAATCTGCTTAGAATCGCGGATTTCTCTTGCCACGGCCGGTGTTGGCGGCATAGAACATAATAGGAACTCTATCCTCAATCGCGCCGCTCACGATCGATCGTCCGATGGGCTTTCATAGGCAGGCTACCTGCCCGCACCCTCGATTGGCACACAATTGGTCCGGCAGGCGTCCTTCCTCCACTGCGTGGCAGGCGATCTCGGTCTTGCCGTGCAGAAGAAGCGCGGGTTTTTCGCGGGTGCATCTCGGATTGGCCAAGGGACAGCGGGGGTGAAAAGGGCAGCCGGAGGGCGGATCGATCGGATTGGGGATTTCGCCGCCGACCGGATTGCGAGGGCGACCGGTCCGGGTCATGTCGGGAAGCGCCTCCAACAGCAGGCGGGTATAGGGATGGCGGGGGTTGTGGAAGATCTCGTCCGCTGGCCCGATTTCGACGATGCGGCCCAGATACATCACCCCGATCCGGTCCGACATATGGCGAACCACCGCCAGGTTGTGGCTGATGAACAGCAAGGTCAGCCCCAGCCGGTGTTGGAGGTCGCGCATCAGGTTCAGGATCTGCGCCTGTACGGACACATCCAGTGCGCTGGTCGGCTCGTCGCAGACCAGGAACGCCGGCTCCGATGCCAAAGCGCGAGCAATGGAAATCCGCTGCCGTTGGCCGCCGGAAAACTGGTGCGGGTATTTCTCGCCGTCCTCGGCCGCCAGCCCGACCTGAAGCAGAAGCGTCTCGACCCGTCGACGCTGGGCCACTCGGTCCGCGGCAAGTCCGAACACCCGGATTGGTTCACCGATCACGTCGCGAACACGCCAACGTGGGTTCAGGGACGAATAGGGGTCCTGGAAGATCATGTTCAACTGTCGCCGCAAGGCCGGTTGTGCCCGGACGGACGACAGGGTCTCCCCCTGGAACCGGATGGTTCCCTCGGACGGCGCGTGCAAACCCACGGCCAGGCGCGCGAGGGTCGACTTACCGCAGCCGGATTCGCCGACCAGGGACAGGGTCTCCCCGGCCTCGATGCGGAACGACACGTTGTCGACCGCCGTCAGATGTTGTCTGGGTTCACCGGCCAAGACTCGATGCAGCCAGGGCCGTGAGACGTCGTAGCGGTGCGTGACGGATGCGACTTGCAGCATTGTTTCAGGCCAACCAGCAGGCGACCAGGCTGGCCCCGGCCGTGTGCAAGACGGGACGTTCCTGCCGGCACCGATCGAACACCTTCGGGCAACGCGGATGGAAGGCACACCCAACGGGCATCGCGTCTCGCGTCCCATTGGGTCGAGGCATTGAGCCGTCGATCTGGCGCAAGCGGTCCAACCGGCGCGCAACCGACGGAATCGTGCCCATCAACCCGTCCGTGTAGGGATGGGTGGGATGGCGGATGACCGCGTCCACGGGGCCGATTTCCACGATCCGTCCAGCATACATCACCGCGACCCGGTCGGCGATCTCGGCGATCACGCCCATATCGTGGGTGATCAGCATGACGGCGGTGCCCCGCTCGCGGGCCAGCGCTCGCAGCAGGGCAATGATATGGGCCTGCACCGAGACATCCAGAGCGGTGGTCGGTTCATCCGCGATCAGCAGATCGGGTTCGGCGCACAGAGCCAGGGCGATAACCACGCGTTGGCGCTGCCCGCCGGAGAATTCGTGGGGATAGGCGTCGATCCGTCGGTTGGCGGCCGGGATGCCCACACGGTCGAGCCAGTCGCGGGCCCTCGTCCGGGCCGCAGTGTCGGACAGCGGAAGATGGGTGCGCATGGTTTCAACCAGTTGCTGGCCAACGGTGAACAAGGGGTCCAACGTGGTCAGCGGATCCTGAAAGATCATGCCGATCCGCCGGCCGCGAAGCCGGCGCATGCGGGTGGCGGGCAGGTCGTCGATCCGGTTGCCATCGAACAGCACCATGCCGCCCGCGATGCGCCCTGGGTTCGGCAGAAGCCCGGTGATGGCGGCGCCGGTCAGGGATTTGCCGGCCCCCGATTCGCCGACAATCCCCAGGATTTCGCCCTTTTCGATGTCGAACGACACGCCGTCGATCGGGCGGGCGAGGCCTCGACGTGACGGGATTTCGACCACCAGATCGCGGACTGAAAGGAGAGTCATCGCAGCTTCGAGTTCAGCGCGTCGCGCAGCCAATCGCCCAGCAGATTGATCGACAGGACGGTCAGCACCAAAGCCAGGCCGGGAAACACGGTCACCCACCACTGACCGGAGAACAGGAAATCGTTGCCGAACCGGATGAGCGTGCCGAGGGACGGGTGGGTCGGGGGCAGCCCGACGCCGAGGAAGGAGAGGGTCGCTTCGGTCAGGATGGCCATTCCCAAACCCAACGTGCCGACCACCAGAACCGGGCCCAGGACGTTGGGCAGCACATGGGTCAGGGCAATCCGCCAGGCCGACACGCCGATCACACGAGCGGCGAGGACATAGTCCTTGTCGCGCTCGATCAGGGTGGAACCGCGGATGGTGCGCGCGAAACCGGGCCACAGGCTGATGCCGATGGCGAAGATCATGACGTAGATCTGCACGGACTCCCGCATTGTCCGGGGCAGCATGGCTCCGATGATGCCGTCGATCAGCAGGGCGCTCAGGATCGCGGGGAAGGTCAGTTGGATATCGGCGATCCGCATCAGGACGGCATCGACCAAGCCGCCCGCATACCCGGCCAGCAGCCCGATGGCTCCGCCGGTCATTGCGGCGAGCAGGATCGAGCAGAAACCGACCAGCAGGCTGACCCGGAGCCCGTACATGATGGCTGACAGGACGTCGCGGCCCTGGTTGTCGGTGCCGAGCGGATTGGCGGGATCGGCGGTTGGCATGCCGAACGGGGGCTTGAAGCTGTCCAGCAGCGACAGGCTGGCGACGTCCATCGGATTATGCGGAGCCAGCCAGGGGGCAAACACCGCGGCAAGGATCAGCAGTGTGACGACCAGGGCAGAGACCACCGCCAGCGGCGCATGCCGGAAACCGTGGACCAGATCGCTTTGCAGCCAAAGGAGCATCATCGCCCCCGGGTCTCGGCGCGTCGTCCGAGCGCGCGCAACCTGGGGTCGACACAGAAATACAGCAGATCGACGGTCAGGTTGATCGCCACGAACAGCAAGGCGATCAGCAGGAGATATGCCGACATCACCGGGATATCGGCGGAGACCACGGATTGCACCAGCAGCAAACCCATGCCGGGCCATTGGAACACGGTCTCGGTGACCAGGGAAAAGGCGACAATGCCGCCGAATTGCAGGCCGATGATGGTGATGACCGGGACCAAGGTGTTCTTCAGCGCATGGCTGAAATGGATGGCCCGGTCGGTCAGGCCACGGGCGCGCGCGAAGCGGATATAGTCGGTGCGCAGGACTTCCAGCATCTCCGACCGCACCAGCCGCATGATCAGGGTCATCTGGAACAGGCCAAGGGTTACCGCCGGCAGGATCAGCGCTCGGATCCCGGCCCAGGAGGTGAACCCGGTGGTCCACCACGATCCGACCGCCACCACCGGACCTCGGCCGAAGCTGGGAAGCCAGTTCAAGGAGACGGAGAACACCAGGATCAGCAGGATTCCCAGCACAAAGGTCGGCAGCGACACGCCGATCAGGCTGACCACCATGAACAGCCGCGACACGAAACTGTCTCGGTGGATGCCGGCATGAACGCCCATCGGCACTCCCACCGCGAAAGCCAGGACGGACGCGGTGACCGCCAGTTCCAAAGTCGCGGGCAGGCGTTCGGCGATCAGGGCGGAAACCGGCTGCGCCAGGCGCAGGCTGATGCCGAAATCGCCCTGCGCGGCGCTCCAGAGATAATGGGCGTATTGGACGAAAAAGGGTCGGTCCAGGCCCAGATCATGCGCCAGCGCCCGCCTTTGGGCGTCGGTCGCATCCTGACCCAGGATGATGGTGACGGGATCGCCCACATAGGCGAACAGGGCAAAGGCGATCAACCCGACAGCCAGCAGGACCGGGACGGCCTGGAGAATGCGAGAGGCAATGAACGCGAACATGCGCGTGCCGGGGATCGCCGAACCCGGCTAGAGCCGTCGCTGCACCAGATCGATGACCCGCGCCCCGATCATGATGGAGGCGTTTTCCGAAAGCCGGGATGCCAGGGCACAGCCGGCGCTCCCGCCTCCGGCCACGCTATGGGTGGGGTGGTCGGTTGTGTCGGACATCGTGGTTCCCCTGGCGCTGCTACCCCTGATGGTGGCGTGGATTGGGTGGGGTGGGAAGTCTGGGGGCGATACACGACGGGGTGATACACGACGGGGGGATCCACTGGGGTACGAGCTAATCAGACCGCGGATCCCCGAAAGCCGGCGCGGGCTGGGTGCGGTTTACACACCGCTGAATATCGTCCGTGCAATGGTTGCTTGGGCTGGGCCAGTCTCGCGGCACCTTCCGCCAGGGTTGTTGATGTAGGGGCGTGTTCTGGGCGACGCTTGATGCAGGCACTTTAGGGAATCAGAATATTAGTTCATTGTCAATTATTGGTAATGTGATTTTGTCAAATCAAGTCCCAGGGCTGAATAATCCCCCCCCTCATCAGGGCCTACCAGAAAACAGCAGATAAGTCGTGGGGTTGTCCGGCAGCTTCCAGGCAAACCCGGCCTCGGCCACCACAGACAGGATATTGGCCACCAGCATCAGCGCCACCGCAATACAGCTCGTCCGTGCCAGCAGCGAAACTCGGTGGGCCTGTGGCTGGAACCACGCGAGCCCGATAAGCTGCAGGCCCGAGGTGCCGATCATGCACGCGAAGGCGATCGCGGCCCAGGTATAGAGGTGATACCCCATCACCGGCATCCCGAACCCAGGATCGTTCGGCAGGATATGCAGCAGGATCTGTCGGATGGAGATGGCCGCGCCCAGCAGACTGGCCAGCACCGTCATACCCGCTCCAATGCCAACATCACGCGCCCCCAAAGCCGCTCGGCTTCCAGCCAGCAGGATGTGGCAAGGTCCAAGAGCCGCAAGCATCATCGCGATCCGTTGCATGACACAGAGCGGACAGGGTGGCTCCCCGGCGGAAAACTGGGCGACGAAGGCCGCCGCCAGGATTGCGAGCAGAACCCAGACATTGGCCAGAGCGGCCAAGAGGTAAAGCAGGGTCATCTCTGGCTCACAGGCTGATTGTCAGTGGCATCGTGATGTCGAGCCCGAAGCTGACCACCGTGGCAATGAGTGCTGCCAGGAACAGGCACGCCCGCAACGGCGTATTCAGCCAGTCGGCCGCCAGAGCCGCCAGTGCGACCAGCATCAGCCCCGCATAAATCATCCTGGCTGTCCTTCCGCTTTGTTCGCTCGCGCCAGTCTAGGCTGAGAGAGCCTGGGCAGACAACGAAGGTCGGAACGGGGGAGACGGGTTGACGCTCCCGCTTCGGTGAACCTGTCTCTATATAGAGGACGAAATCCCAATCATGTCCTTGGTTTTCGTTTAGAGCTGCTGGAGCGGGGCAGCGCTGCATGGCCAGGAGTATCGGCAGTCGCTGGCGTTAAATCGGCAGAGTCACCGTGGCTTTGACCCCACCACCCGGCTGGTTGCTCAGCACCACGTCGCCGCCATGTGCCCGCAGGATGTTCCGCGCGATCGGCAAGCCCAGGCCCACACCACCGGTTTCCTTGTTGCGGCTCTGGTCGCCCCGATGAAACGGCTCAAACACCCTGTCCAGCTCTCCGGGAGGAATGCCCGGGCCGGTGTCCGTGACCTCGATCCTGACCATGCCGCCCGCGGGCTCATGCAGTTGGATCTGGGCGGACCCGCCGTAATTGACGGCATTGGTAACCAGGTTGGTCAGGGCGCGCTTCAGGTTCAGCGCCCGCGCCCGCAGGGTCAGGTGTTGCGGCCCCTCATAGCCCAGGCGATCCGCGACCTCTGGCCTGTTATCGCCCGCCTCGTCCAGGACGGTGCGCAACAACTCGGCCAGATCGAGCTGCACCACCGGCTCGGTCGATCGCGCGTCGCGACCGAAGGCCAGGGTGGCGGAGACCATGGTCTCCAGTTCTTCCAGGTCGGCCAGCATCTTGGTGCGTTGCTCGTCGTCCTCCATGAACTCGGCGCGCAGTTTCAGGCGGGTGATAGGGGTGCGCAGGTCGTGGCCGATCGCGGTCAGTAATTCGGTGCGGTCCGCGACGAAGCGACGGATCCGGGCCGCCATCTGGTTGAACGCGGCGGCGGCCTTGGCGACCTCGGTGGGGCCGCCTTCCGGCAGCGGAGCCGCGTTCACGTCACGCCCCAGCGCTTCGGCCGCGGCCGCGAGGGCGCGCACCGGCGCGACGAGTCGCCTGATTGTCCAAAGACTTACGCCGCCTGCCACCGTTGTCATCGCAAGGAACGTGACCATGAAGAACAACCCGTGATCGGACCTGTCGGGGCCTGGCAGGGCGGACACATGCAGCCAGTGCCCGTCCGGCAAATGGAACGCGAACAGCACCCGGTGGTCTTCCGGGCTGCCGTACAGCAGCAAGTTCCGCCAATGGCTGTGGGAAGAGCCGAGCGGAACGTCGTTGGCATGGATGTGGTAGATGCGCTGGAGTGGGGCGGGCATTTCAGTCAGATCGCCGACCGGCGGTCCTCGGCTCATTTCGGCGGAGAGGTCCTGGCCATGGCCGAAGCCGGCAAGAAGCGCATCGCGCTGGGCCACGGGGGTCAGGACCACGGTGCGATAGACACCGACAACGCGTTCGGTCAGGTCTTTCGCCTGGCCCGCGCGTTGCACGTCCATCCTATCAAGCGCATGAATCGCCAGCCCGGCGGTTTGCACCACCGCAATACCGATCAACAAAGCAAGGGCTGTTCGGGCCGCGAGACTGCGGGGCCAGAACTTTCGCCTCACACGCGCTCCACCTGGGTTGCCAACACGTATCCCCCGCCACGCACGGTCTTGATCAGCTGCGAGTTGCGGCCGTCATCTTCTAGCTTGCGTCGCAGGCGTGACACGGCGACGTCTATGGCCCGGTCATAGGGTCCGGCCTGCCGCCCGCGCAAGAGGTCCAGCAGCATATCGCGGGTCAGGACCCGGTTGGCGCGTTCCAGCAAGGCCACCAGAAGATCGAACTCGCCGCCGGTCAGCATCACTTCCACGCCGTCTTCGTTCAGGAGGCGCCGGCGCGCGACTTCGACCCTCCAGCCTGCAAAGCTGTACCCATCCACCGGTTCTTCTTTCCGGTGATCCGACTGTTCGCCGGCGCGCCGCAGGACGGCGCGGATGCGGGCCAGGAGTTCCCGGGGGTTGAACGGCTTCGGCAGGTAGTCGTCAGCGCCAAGTTCCAGGCCGATGATGCGGTCGGTTTCGTCCCCCATGGCGGTGAGCATGACGATGGGCACGTCGGACTGGCCGCGCAGCCAGCGGGCGAGATCCAGTCCGGATTCGCCCGGCAACATCAGGTCCAGCACCACAAGCTGGTAGTGGCCGTTGACCCAGGCGCGTCGGGTTTCCTTCCCGTCGCGCGCGGTGGTGACGCGCAGGCGGTGCTGCTCCAGGAACCGGGCTAGCAGGTCGCGGATTTCGCGGTCGTCATCGACAACGAGGATATGAGGCAATTGGTCCATGCCGTTTAACATAAGCTTATCGCGGCGGCCGGGGAACGACAGTTGCACTTCATTGCAATTCGTCGCACGTGATGGTCATCGCCTGTAACAAAGGGCTTGTTCGGTAACAACCGAGTCGACTGGAGCGACGTACCGGCCTTTCCCCGTCATGGTGGGCGCTGTCCGGCCATCCACGACTTGCTGTGCCGGTCGGGAGAAAGTCGTGGATGGCCGGCTTCCGCCCCCTATGACGGAGTTGGGCGTCCATGCTCCAAGAGGAGTAGTCCTTACCGGACGAATCCAAAGCAGGAAAAGCGCCGGGCCGGACTGGCGGTGCAGACTGGACGGGCAGAATTGACATACCCGTCAGGCGCTGGCCATACTCATCGGTAAATCTAGCGCGCGGGCAGTGCCTTTCGGTGCCGCTCGCGTTTCATCATGTTGACCGACGCAGTCTGCACCGCCGGAGATCGCCCATGAAGCTGATGTGGTTCCACCTGATGCCATACACGGAGCTGCCGGAGAATTTCCGGGATGCCAATCCGTCGGTCTGGGTGGATATCCACTCCTCGCTATTCGACCCCAAGCGCGCCCATCACATGTACAACGACTTCATGGATGAGCTGGAATACGCCGCCGAAGTTGGTTTCGACGCGGTCTGCGTGAATGAGCATCATTCCAATGGCTACGGGCTGATGCCATCTCCCAACCTGATTGCCTCCTCCCTGGCGCGTCGGACGACGGACACGGCGATCTGCGTGATGGGCAACTCGCTGGCGCTCTACAATCCGCCGACCCGGGTGGCGGAAGAATTCGCCATGATCGACGTCATCTCCGGCGGCCGTCTGATCG
The DNA here is from genome assembly GCA_943330455.2 of Nitrosovibrio sp. Nv4. GTDB lineage: Bacteria > Pseudomonadota > Alphaproteobacteria > Acetobacterales > Acetobacteraceae > Rhodopila. The sequence continues at coordinate 19,055 of CALQHT020000065.1, forward strand.
CGGGTTTTCCGGTCGGCACGCCGATGGACACCACCTACGCCTATGGTACCAACCCCAGCCAACTGCGCCAGCGCTACCATGAGGCACATGATCTGGTGGTGCGCGCCTGGACCGAGCCGGACACGTTCGCGTTCAACGGCCGCTTCAACCAGCAGCGCTATGTGAACATCTGGCCGCGTCCGGTGCAGCAGCCACGCCCGCCGATCTGGATCCCGGGTGGTGGCTCGGTCGAGACGTGGCAGTGGTGCGCCGAGATGGACTACGTCTACTGCTACCTGTCCTATTACGGCTACAAGGCCGGTCGCGCGACGATGGACGGGTTCTGGGCGGAGATGGACCGGCTGGGCAAGGACCGGAACCCCTACCATGCCGGGTTCCTGCAATTCGTCGGCGTCGGCGAAAGCCGCCAGCACGCCTACGATCTGTATGCCGAAGCCGCTGAATATTTCTACGGCCGCTGTCTGCATGTCGATCCGAAATGGTCGACCCCGCCCGGCTATACCAGCGAAGGCAGCCAGCGCGCCGGCATCGAAAGCCAGGTGCGGAAAGCGGCGGACTCGGCGGTGCGCGGCAAGTCGACCGGCGAGCGGTCCGCCTCGGTCGCGCGCGACATGGATGGCATCGTCGACAACGGCTACGTCATCATCGGCACCCCGGATGAGGTCGCCGAACAATTGCGGGAAGTGGCCATCAACCTGAATGTCGGCCACCTGATGCTGTTGCTGCAATACGGCAACATGAGCAAAGAGGTGACCCGCTACAACACGAAGATGTTTGCCGAACACGTGATGCCCAAGATCAAGGACATCCATTCCGGTTGGGAAGACCGTTGGTGGCCGAAGCCGATGGCAGCCAACCTGCGCGCGTCGGTTCCCGCCTATCCACCGCGCATGGCGGCGGAGTAGTTTGCCTCATCGGGCGGGTTCATGGCGAGCCCTCCCTCCCTCCCCTTTCATTTCGCAGCGGAGCCTCACGTGAGCGAACCCGAGACGCTGACCGTTGATATCAACGGTTTCCAGACCCGCATCTGGCGCAAGGGCAGCGGCCCGAAGCTGGGCTACCTTGCCGGATTTGGCGGCTTGCCGCGCTGGATGCCGTTCCTGGACGAACTGGCGAAGACCCGCACCGTGATCGTGCCGTCCGTCCCTGGTTTCCCCGGCGGCGACCGAGGCCACACGATTCTGGACTCGCATCTGGATTGGATGCTGGCCCTGCGGGACCTGCTGGAAAAGGCCGATCTGGTCGGCGCCGATCTGGCGGGAAGCTCGGTCGGTGCGTCGCTCGTGGCGGAAATGGCCGCGCTTTGGCCCGCATCCGTGCGGCGACTGGCGCTGATCGCGCCGTTCGGCCTGTTCGACGACAAAGACCCGCCGACCGATCCCTGGGCGCAGCGCGCCGACGCGGTGCCCGGCCTGCTCTGCGCCGATCCGGAGATCTACAAGGGCATGAAGGCCGCGCCCGAGGGTGCCAACTCGATCGAATGGCCCATCGAACAGGTCCGCGCCAGCGAAGCCGCTGCCCGCATCTTCTGGCCCCTTGGCAACACCCGGATTGAGAAGCGGTTGCGGTTGATCCAGGCGCCGACCCTGCTGCTGTGGGGCAGCGAGGACAAGATCATGCCGCGAACCTATGCCGACAAATTCGCCGCGGGGATTTCCGGCAAGACCGAGATCAAGACGATCGCTGGTGCTGGCCATCTGGCCGAACTGGACAAGCCGGTCGAGGTCGCCAAGGCGATCTCAGACTTTACCGCGTAGGACCCCAACCGGGAGGGCAAGACCATGGCATTCGATCCTGATACAAAGGCGGTTCTTGACATGATCCGGGCGGCGGGTCGGCCGCCCATGGAAACCTTGTCCCCGACCGAAGCGCGCGCCGCGTTCGATGCCGGGCGCAAGATCCTGTTGCCGCCGCCCGAAGATGTCGCGGAATGCCGCGACACCACAGTCCCTGGACCGCTCGGCCCCATCAAGGTGCGCCTATATCGTCCGGCGGGTTCGGCGGCGGCGGATGTGTTGCCCGTGCTGGTCTATTTTCACGGCGGTGGTTGGGTGGTCGGCGATCTCGACTCGCATGATGTCGCCTGCCGCCGGTATGCGAATGGCGCGCGCTGCCGGGTGATCTCAGTCGATTACCGCATGGCGCCCGAGCATGTCTTCCCCGCCGCGGTCGACGATTCGGCTGCGGTGACGCAGTGGACCTTCGACAATGCCGCCGAACTGGGCGTCGATCCGACGAAAATCGCGGTCGGAGGCGATTCCGCCGGTGGCAACCTTGCCGCGGTCATGGCGGTCATGGCGCGGGACGGCACGTTGCCCAAGCTGGCGTTCCAGTTGCTGATTTACCCGGCGACTGACCTGACCATGACGACCGTGTCCTCGACGACGATCGGGCCAGGCGTGTTGCTGACCTCGGCGACGATGAAGTGGTTCATCGACCACTATGCCAAGGGTCAGGAAACCGACTGGAGGGCTTCCCCTCTGCGCGCCACCAGCCTGGCCGATGTCGCGCCCGCATTGGTGCTGACCTGCACGCATGATCCGTTGCGCGACGAGGGGATCGAGTATGCGAAACGCCTGGAGCGGGAAGGCGTTCGAGTCGTGCACCTGCACTACTCGGACCAGATCCATGGCTTCGTCGGCATGGGACGGGTGATCCGCGCCGCTGGCCTGGCGATCGATCAGATGGCGGCGGCGCTGAAACTGGCCCTGTGGCCGCCGGGACCGCCGGTCTGATCCGGTATCGGCGCGCGGCGGCTTCGATGAGTCGGTTGGTCCTGATCGGCATGGGGTGACGAAGGCGGCCGCCCACTCAGGCGGTGGCCAAGAATTACCGCTTTAACAGCGACACGGACGCGAAGCCCCGCCATCTGCGACTTTTGAGGTACAGCCCCGCACGTCGTGAATGGCCGGCCCTCGCCGACCATGACGGTGAGCGGCAGGTTCCACAGTCTCCGGCCGCGGTAATTCCTGGTCGTCGCCTTAAATCACCGCTGGGCAGGACGGCGGTACATTGCCGTAAACAAATCGGCCATAAGGGCGCGGGTCGGCGGCTCAGGCAGCGCGCCGTGCAGCCGCTCCCACAACCCTTTCTCAGTGCAGGCCCGGCGGACCGCGTCGGCCAGGGCGCGGGGATTGCCCATTTCGAAGTGCAGCCCATCCACGTTGTCCTGCACCCGTTCGGCCATGCCGCCAACATTCGAGCAGATCACCGGCTTGCCGAACATCCAGGCCTCGGAGATCACCAGGCCGAAGATTTCCCACCAGATAGAGGGTACGATCGACCAATCGATCGTGGTCATCCGGCGATGGAGTTGGTCGAGGTCATAGGCCCCATTTTCGATCACGATCCGCTCATTTGGCGGCAAAGCGGCCTCAGCGGCGAGAAAATCCTGGATTTCCGCCTGCATCGCGGATGACGCGAAATGGATGTTGTCGCCGTTGACCTCCACGCGAAAATCCGTGAACCCCTCGCTCCGCAGGATGTTCACGGCGCGGAACACCACATGGACGCCCTTGCTGTCGTGCAACTGGCCGAAATAGCCGAACCGATTGGGGGGCTTTCTGGCCGGCACCGACCGAGCGCCGGGAGGGGCGTAGGACTGCTGGCCGTTGGTCACCCAGGAGATCTTTTCCCGCGGAATTCCCCAATCGACGTAATGCTCGATCATGAACCGAGTGGGGCAGGTGAATTCATCGACCTGGTCAAGGTGCTGGCTGAACCAGAGCTTGCGGACCGCGAATTCGTCCGGGTGGCGTTCCGGGAAGCATTGGTGACAGCGGATCGGCGACGGTTTCCGGCATAGCGACCGGTCGGTCCGGCGCACCATTTGCCCGTCCGCCTGGCAGATCGCCAGGAACTCGTGGAAGGTGAAGATAATCCGGCATGACGGCAGAATGCGGCGGGTCAGGCTGATGATATCGACGCCGATATTCAGGAAATGGTGGAAATGCACCACGTCCGGCGCCGTCGCTCGCAGAAAGGCCACATAGGCCTCGGTCAGCGCCGGATCGGCGTTTTTCTGCCACCAATGGTCGTAGTCGTGGGTCAGATACAGATACTCGTTGGGTCGTCCGTCGAAACCGGCGATGCGGACATCCGGCCTGAACAGGATCGAATCGCGCCCATTGGCCGCGGCGAGCAGCACGGGTTGGACGTCGTCGCGGCCGGACAGCTCCTGGAATAGCTCATAGGCCACCTGCTGCGAGCCGCCCTTGACCAGGTCCGGGTGGTACACCGCGACGATCAGGACTTTCAGGGGATCGGACGCCATTATGCGCCTGCCCCAGACTTGGTGCGCGCGGGCGCCGCTCGCCGGGATCGGCTGGGTGCCGGACGCTCGGGCGTGGTGACCTGGGCGGGAGGTTCCGTGGTGACAGCCAGCAGCGGGTGATTGGGCGTCGGTCCCAGCAATTCCTCGCCCAGCACAGGCTGCCAAGCCCGGGAAAACAGCCACCGATCGACCAGCGAGCCACCATCCTGGGCCGGTGATTGCGTGGTGATCCGACCGCCGAGATGCCACATCGGCAGATCATGGGTCCACGCAACGGTGCCGGCCGCCAGACTCCTCAGACACAGATCGGCATCCGCATGGCCGTGACCGACATAATCCTCGGAAAACCCGTTCAGCCGCTCGAACCAGCCGCGCTCCATCGAAATGAACGCGTCGGTGATCGCCAGAACCGGCCGAGACGAGGTCGGCTGGCTTGTCCCCTGCGTGATGCCGATTGGCGCATTCGTCTCCAGCGGTTCCACCCGCAGAACCGACCGGCGGGTGATGCCGTTGGCATGGCCGGAGATGCGCTTTTCAACGTCGAGGTAAAGACCCCCATCTGTCACCGATCCGTCGCCATGATAGAGCCGAGGGCCAAACAGCCTTGTCTCATGGCCCGGACGGTCCGCGATCACGCGGGCATGAGTCCGAGCCCAATCCGGTGCGCGTGGCAGGATGTCGGGGCTCACGAACAGCAGTCGTTTGCTGCCGGCGAACCCGGCGGCGATGTTGTTGGCACAGGCGAAGCCCGCATTGCCGGGATACATCACCAACGTGATGGACACGCCGTAGGTCTGCGCCGCGATATGGGCCTCCCGGCACAATGGCTCGATCAGATCTGGGTTGTTGATCACATAGATGAATTCGTACGCGTCGCTCCCCGCCTGCATCGAGAAGGCGCGAGCCTGCACGAACAACGGGTTCCGTCGGTCCTCGATGGGGACGATGATGGACCCCAGGAGCTTGGATCGCTTGGGGCCGAAGCGTTCGGCGATCGCCCGCGATGTGATGGACTGGGTGATCATCCGGTTCAGGGCGACGATCTGATCGCCCATGCCGCCGTCCAGGATGGCGAAGGTTTCGATCAACCTGTCGCCGTGGTACTCGGCCCGCGCCAACCCATCCAGCACTTTGGTCATCAGGGCGACGTTGGACACCGGCTCCAGCCGCTGCTCGGATATCTGTCGCTTGCCGCTGCGAAAGCAGAGTTGCATCGGGCAATGGTCCTCAGGGTTGGATTCGTGTGCCGAAGGATCCGGATCGGGACCGGCAAATGCCCAGAAACCGAAGGGATGGAGCGAGGCCCCATTGATCATGGTCCCACCGACAGCGGCTTCGACGTCCGGGCGTCGCAGGCGAGCGATGGCGCCGGTGGGGCGAGGTCGAACACCGGGCTGGTCGACAATGATTTCCGTCAGCGCGTCCTCCTGATCGTCGGTCCAGCCGACGATCAGCATCGCGCCGCACGGAGCGCGAAGCGGGGAATCCACGGTCACCCGCGGTGGAGGCCCCATCACGGCCTCGAACTCCCGCAGATAGGCCGCATGGGTGAGGCGCCCCTCGGCCTGACCCGCCATCCGATAGTGGTCGAGGCCGGACGTGATCTGTCCTTGCTCGATCGCGACCGTCACGTCGGGGAATGCGCGCAGATACAGGGCTTCATCGAAGGGTGGGGCTGTCCGATCCGGGCCTTGTTCGGGCGAGTCGGCGGGAGAGGACCTGTCGTCATGGACACTCATGGCAGTCCTCTGTCCTCGGGCAGGCCGAGCCGCATTGGGGGCGGTTTGACGGCATTGAGAGGGGGTATTGTCCTAAATCCCTTCCGTGCTCGATGATTGATTTGGCTCTTATAGCGTTTTCTGTTGGTATGGCCCCAGACCGATGGCTCCGAGGATCATGGCGGCCGAACTCGCGGTCTGACCCATCGCTTCCAAGGTCCGGCGCCATCCGAGATAGTTCGGGAGGTTTTTTGTGGCGACCCCATGGA